>JBFYOJ010000001.1:0-10495 GCA_041303885.1 Acidimicrobiia bacterium
GGAGCCGGAGAAGGGTTTTCTCGGGTTCGGGGGCCAGGACGCGGTGGTCAGGGTGAAACGGCAGAAGGGCCGGCGTCGACGCAATGATCGAAAGAAGGGTGGCCAGCCACAGGTTTCCGAGGATCGTTCCAAGCAAAGAAGCCAACCATCGGGTAAGAATGGTGGCGGGCAACCACGTGGACAGAGAAGCCAGACCCGAGACAAAGGTCGCGAGATGAGTCGTCAGGAAGAGAAGCGAGAGCCAAAGATCGATGATCGTCCCGAGATGACTATCGAGGAGCAAGCCCGAATCGCCGGCGAGTTTCTCGAGGGCCTGGTCGATGCCTTTGGTCTGGAGGGAACCGTCTCCACCACCATCGACGGCGATGTCATCGTCGCCGATGTGCAGGGAGAACAGACCGAGGCATTGGTTGGTGTCCGTGGATCGGTGCGATCTGCCATCCATGAACTGACCAGAACGGTCATGCAGCGATATGCCCACGACACCGCCCGTCTTCGTCTCGACATTGCCGGGTATGCGGAACGTCGCAGACAGGCGCTGACCATCTATGCCGAGCGTCTCATCGATCAGTTGTTGGAAGAAGGTGGCGAGATCATGCTGGAGCCGATGAGCCCGGCCGATCGCAAGGTCATCCATGATGTCGCCGCCGAACGGGAAGGAGTCAACTCCTATTCGGAGGGCGAGGCACCCCGTCGCTACGTGGTCCTCACCGCGGTCAAGACCGCGGTCGCCGTATCCGAAGAGGAATAATCCGCCCAGGGATTGCCGGCGATACGCCCGGGTTTGCCACCCGGGCGTTATCTTGTTTCACGTGAAACCTGAGATCTGGGGCAGGTGCTGCGAGTGGGCCGGCACCGGTATCACCCCCGCGCAGGAGCACCTGCTGGCCCGCTACCGGGATTGGCTACTCACTGAGGCGGTTGCAGCCGGTGGGATCGGCCCCAACGAGTCGGATCGCATCGACAACCGCCATATCGGTGATTCGCTGGTGTTTGCCGGTGGTTTCGTGGCCCAGCCCGCGGTCGTGCTCGACGTTGGATCCGGGGTCGGGCTCCCTGGTATCCCGCTGGCAGTGGTGATGCCCGAGACCAGATTCCATCTTCTCGACCGATCGGGTCGTAGGGTAGATCTGATGAACCGGGCGGTGCGGATGTTGGAGTTGCCAAATGTGGAAGTGGTGCACGCCGACGTGGCCGATTGGGAGGACGAGGTCGATGGCATCGTCTCGCGCGGCAGTCTCTCCCCCGAACAAGCCCTGACCAGTTTCAAGAGACTGTTGAAACCCGGTGGGATCGCCGTTGTGGGCGGATCCTGGGCGAGCAAACCAGATGTCGACGGCTTCGACCCACTCGAAGTACCGGCTCCGGTCCTTGACCAGAAGGTGTGGCTACTTATCATGCGTCAACAGTGAGCAAGAAGATCCCACTGATCGTCGCTCTGGCCAACCAGAAGGGTGGCGTGGGCAAGTCGACCACCGCGATAAACCTGGCTGCGGCCCTCGCCTTTCAGGGGCAACGGACTCTTCTGATCGATCTCGATCCGCAGGGCAACGCCACAAGTGGATTGGGGATCGACCGAGCCTCGATCGACACCTCGATCTACGACGTCCTGCTCAAGGAGGCCGAGATGGATGATGCGGTCGAACCGACCTCGGTCCGTGATCTGTTCGTCATCCCGGCCACGATCGACCTGGCCGGCGCCGAGATCGAGTTGGTTTCATTGCTTTCACGTGAAACACGGCTCAAGACGGCGATATCCGAGCTCGATCAGGTGTTCAGCGTCATCTTGATCGACTGCCCTCCGTCGCTGGGTCTGCTCACAGTCAACGCCTTGACCGCGGCCCACCAGGTGATGATCCCGATCCAATGTGAATACTACGCACTGGAGGGTCTCAGTCAGCTTCTCCGTAACGTGCAACTGGTGGCATCAAACCTCAACCCGAAGTTGAAGGTTGGGGGTGTCGTGCTCACCATGTACGACGGCCGCACCAAACTGTCCAAGGACGTCTCGTCACAGGTTCGCGACCATTTCGGTGACACCACCTACCGCACGGTGATCCCGAGATCGGTCCGTTTGTCCGAGGCACCTTCCTATGGGGAACCGATCGAGGCATTCGACCCGATGAGTCGGGGTGCCATTGCTTACCGCCAACTGGGCCGGGAGTTCATCGAACGACACGGTCTGTGAGCGAGGAGGAGTGATATGACCACGCGACGATCAGGTCTGGGACGGGGACTGGAGTCCCTGATCCCGATCGATCCTCAGGGCACCGCCCCGGGTGGGCTGCTCGAAGTCCCGGTCGATCGCATCCAGGTCAACCCCGATCAGCCGAGAACCAGATTCGATGACCAGGCGCTCGAGGAGATGGCGGCCTCGATCAAGGAGGTCGGCGTCCTTCAGCCGATCGTGGTTACCGGCGACGAGAACGGATACGTGCTGATCGCCGGGGAACGGCGGTGGCGTGCCGCCAAGCGTGCCGGCCTCTCCGTCATACCTGCGGTGGTCAGAGAGGCGACCGGGAGATCCACCCTGGTCGAAGCGCTGGTCGAGAACGTGCAACGACAGGATTTGACCCCACTTGAAGAGGCCCACGCCTACCAGCACCTCCTGGAAAATTTTGGAATGACCCAAGAACAAGTGGCGGATCGAGTGGGCAAATCGAGACCGACCATCTCGAACACCCTGCGGCTACTCCAACTACCGCAGGCGGTGCAGGAGCTGGTCGACGCCGGTGATCTCTCGGCGGGCCATGCCCGTGCGCTGGTCGGACTGGAAGACGCCAAGTACGCCACCCATCTCGCTCAACGAGCGGTCGACGATGGGTGGAGCGTCCGTCAGATGGAAGACGCGGTGCGGCTCCGCAAGGAAGCCGAAAAACCGGTCGCCAGGGGAGTGCGTGAACTGCGACCGGTCGAGATCATCGAGCTGGAGAAGCGGTTGACCGACCAACTCGGCGCCCAGGTGAAGATCAATTATCGCAACGAGAAGGGGAAGGTCGAGATCCGCTTCGGAAACCTCGGGGAGCTCGAGCGCATCTACCGGATGTTCAGCGGGTAGCCGAGGCGCAGGCGAAGAACTCGGTGAGACCGTCGGCAACCGAGTAGCCGACCTCCTCGTCGAGCTTGCCCCGCGACACCACTACTGCCGGTGCCCGTGTCTCCTTGAGCATGGCGCTCGCCCGCCCCTCGACAGTGCCGCCGGCGACCGATGCGATGGAGCGGGCCAGTAGCTCTCCGGCGGCCGAGCTTCCGTGCTCGGACGAGTAGTAGAACACGTGGTCATCGCCGTCGGGGCTCACCTGGAAGGCGACGATGAGGTCCGAGCCGAGGACGTTGGCTCTTCGAGCACGAAGACGCTCGGGAAGCGAGCCGTCCTGGGATCGCGACATGACGGGCAACCCACCCTTCTCCTGAAGACTCAGCGCAGTGGCGGAGGCGGCTTCCCATGCAACCGATGCCTCGTGGGCATCACGACAACCGGCATCGAGATAGACCCGGGCACCGGCGACGGTCGGGGGGAGTCGACGCAGCCATTCCCGCTCCCTCACGGCCTGACGTCCCTCCTTCATCTCTCCCCGGGTGACGAGATGGATCTCGGTGACGACCTCCGGGCCGGCTTTTCCATCTTCTGCCAGGTTGCGGTTGTGTTGGAACTCGACCACGGCAGATTCGGTTCGGGGGCCGAACACCCCGTCGACCTTGCCCGGGTCGAATCCGAGAGAGCTGAGCCTGGACTGCAGCTCGGATACGTCTTCACCCCGCATCATCGGGCGACGGAGGAACAGCATGCGGTCACCGAGCCGGTATCCGGCCTCGTATAGGGATCGCCAGGTGTCGGGGCCCACGATGCCGTCGTCGGCCAGACCTCGGGCCCTCTGAAAGTCCCTGACCGCATCGGCTGTGCCATCGGCGAACACGCTGCGCGGATCGGGATCCGAAAGAAAGCCAAGTGCGTCGAGACGATCCTGGATGTCGCGGACCGCAGCCCCCTGATCACCTACGCGATAGAGACGCATGACGTTTCACGTTATCCGTTCCACGTTTTAGGTTTCGCGCTGGCCGTCCCTTGTCGAGCCCGGCTGGGCCGGGGAGGCCGGCATTCGGATCAGATGAACTCGGAGAGCTCCTGCAGCAGACGATGCTTGGGTGCCGCCCCGACAATCCGCTTCTTCTCGACACCGTCCTTGAACAGGATCAGTGTGGGGATGCTCATTACGTCGTGCTTTGCCGCCGGCATCGGGTTCTGATCGATGTTGAGCTTGCCGATCGTGAGCGCGTCTTGCTCGGCGGCGATCTCTTCCAACACAGGGGCGATGACCCGGCAGGGACCACACCACTCTGCCCAGAAATCGACGAGGATCGGCTTTTCTGCGCTGATCGCGTCGTTGAAGGTGGCGTCGCTCAAAATGACGATGTTCTCAGACATGTGGGTGGGTCCCTCCTTGCTCCATCGGTGAACCTGAGTTCGAGGGTAGCGAACGGTGCCGCAAATCCCGGCGGCTCATGGTGCTCATTGTTGATTCGCCAGCCATCTCTCGGCGTCGATGGCGGCCATGCACCCGGTCCCGGCGGCTGTGACGGCCTGCCGGTAGATGTGGTCGGCCACGTCACCGGCTGCGAACACGCCCTCCACGTTGGTACTCGTGCTGCCATCCGGGGACTTGACGATGTATCCGTTGGCATCGAGATCGATCTGGCCGGTGAACAGATCCGTGTTCGGTTTGTGCCCGATGGCGACGAACACGCCTTGCACCTTCAGTTCACGAATCTCGCCGGTCTTGGTGTCCTCGAGCGTCACCTTCTCCACGGTGGTGTCTCCGTGGATCTCCTTGACGACCGAGTTCCACAGCACCTCGATCTTCTCATGGTCCAACACCCGCTGGGCCATGATCTTGGAGGCCCGGAATTCGTCGCGTCGGTGGACGATGTGCACCTTGGAGGCGAACTTGGTGAGGAAAAGAGCCTCCTCCATGGCGGTGTCTCCACCACCCACGACCACCAACTCCTGATCACGGAAGAAGAACCCGTCACAGGTTGCGCATGCCGACACGCCGCGACCGGTCAGCTTCTCCTCTCCGGGGACGCCAAGCCACTTGGCCGAGGCTCCGGTGGCGATGATGACTGCGTCCGAGGTGTACACGTCCGCCCCCACCTCGAGCCGGAACGGTCTGGCGGCGAAGTCGACTTTGGTCACGTCCACCTGCTGCAACCGCGCGTCGAAACGCTGGGCCTGCTTCCTGAAGTGGTCCATGAGCTCGGGGCCCAGGATCCCGTCGGGAAACCCCGGGTAATTCTCGACGTCGGTCGTGATCATCAATTGCCCGCCCGCAGCGACACCCTCGAAGACCAGTGGCTTCAGCTCGGCCCGCGCTGCGTAGAGGGCAGAAGTGAGGCCGGCGGGGCCGGATCCGATAATGGTCAGTTTCTCGTGGTCCAAATCGCTACCTCAGACTCGGTTGATCCACAGGTAGGTGCCCACCCCGGTGAGCAGCAGCCCTACCACCGCAAGCGCTCCTGCCGTGGTGAGTGGAATCTCGAGGGCCCCAAATATCGCCAGTAGCAAGAACAACAACGCGGTCAACCCCAGAGACGCGGCGAGGATTCCCAGCCCGGTCAGACGGATGCCCTCGGCCACGCGGTCGACTGTGACCGAGCGGATCTTGGTCGCGATCTGCTCGAGCAGCTCTGCGAATCGGGCGGCGTATTCGTCCATTGAGCGGCGAGGTTAGTGCCCGCCGGGTCGATCACCCATCGACGTAGACGACCTCGCAGCCGTCGACAGCAACGAAGGTGACTGTTTGGGCGCCGCTCCCCTGTTCCTCCATGAAGACCAGGTAACGCTGATCGAGGTCGAGATCGTCAACGAGGAGCTGATCGTCGAGACCGAGACGAGTGAGGCACTCAGCCAGGTCGTCGGGAAGCGACGACTCGGTCGGCAGGTCGCCGCTGGCCTTCCTCGCCCGAGCCTCGTCGGCCAGGTCGGCAAAGGGGTAGGGCAGCGCCTCCTCTGCTCCAGCGATAGTGGTGCTGACGCCTTCTGAGCCACCGTCCGACTCGGCCCCGTATAGCGGGTTCGCTTGGCCTCCCGCCGAGTCATCCCCCTGACTGGAGGCGTCCCCGGCGAAGGTCTCGGCGACATCCACCGATGCCGTATCGGCACCACCGCCCCGGAGCAACCCGCTCAAGACCCCGGCCAGCCCCAGTACCACGAAGAGACCCGCAGCCACATATGACCAGCGGTACCACCACGGGGTTGCCACCTTCTTCCCGGGGGGGCTCCTCAGCTCGGTCCAGAGGTCGCGATGCAGCGCGGCCCTCTCCAGGTCGCTCATCGCGACACGGGGAACGGAAGCCAGATACTCGAGAGCGGCGAGCTGAGCCTGGTACTCATCGCGGCACTCTTCACACGACTCGACCAGGGCGCGCGCCTCAGTCGCATCGTCGAGACTTCCCTCGGCGAAGGCCGCAATCAGGTCCAGATCGTGCCTATGCATTCCTAACCTTTGATGGTGTCATCACGTGTTTTGGTTCCCCAGTTGACGGGCGAGTAGTCGACGGCCGCGGAACACTCTCGACTTGACGGTGCCCACCGGGATCCCGAGCACCTCGGCAACCTCGGGAAGTGCGAGACCCTCGAGGTCGGCCAGGATCACCGCGTTCCTGAACTCTGGCGACAGGGACGCGAGGGCCATCTCTATGTCCGGTCTGAGGGCTGCCGACTCGATAGCTTGCTCTGCGCCGGGGTCGGACGGCTCGACATGATCCGGGAGAGGCTCGATAGGGCGTCGTTTGGCCCGTCGGATCTGGTCATAGCAAGTGTTGACCGCGATCCGATAGATCCAGGTCCCGATGGCGGAGCGGCCCTGGAACTGGCGGACCTTGCGGAACACGGTGAGGAAGGTGTCCTGGGTGGCGTCCAGTGCCCGTTCCCGGTCACCAAGGATGCGCAGACACACCGAGAAGACGCGCTCCTCGTGGAGGCGCATGACGGTGTCGAAGGCCTCCCGATCGCCGGTGACCACCCGAGCCAGCAGCTCGGCATCGTTACCGGGAGAGGTCACGGGCCGAATCGTACTTCCGCCAACTCGACGAAATAGGTGCCGTCCGCCTGTGCGGGCAGGTCCGTCATCCACAACAGCCAGGAGCCGTCGGTCCGGGTCGGCAACGTGAATGACGCTGCTCCCGGCGGAGCCGAGGCGCTGATGACACGGTCCCAGTCCTCGAGGCCCGGAGACGGGCTCGGGGCCCACATGAGCTCGAACTCGGTCCCCGGGGAGAACCCGACCAGCTCGAGGGCGGAAGGGGTCCCCTCGACCTCGAACTGGATTCCGACTCCGGGCTTCTGCAGGGAGAGCGGATCCCGGTAGCGCTCCGACCGCCAGGTGGTGGCCGGATCCCCGTCGGTCAGGTTCGGGATCTCGGAGTCGTTCTCGCCACCCTCGCCGAACGGGTCGAAGGAGTCGGCGCTGACAATGACAACTCCTCCGATGGGGATGGTCGTGCCGGCGATCGTCGTGGTGGTGAGAGGAGCGGCGGGGATCGTGGTGATTGGAGAGATCGGGATGATCGGTCCTCCGCCGGTGAACAGTCGGCCGAGGGCAACCAGGCCGATGGCCAGGATGACCAGGGCACCGGCAGCAATCAGAAGCCGGCGTGAAGTGGATCGGGGCTCCGGTTGTGACGGGCGAGGCGTCGGTGAGGCGAGGAGCGCCTTCTCCAGCTCATCGGCGCTCAACTTGCCCGACTGGGCCGCGCGCAGCACCCGGTCGATCGCTCGGGGAAGACCGTCGATGCTCTCCGATGGAGGGGGGCCTCCGGGGTCGGTGCCGGTCAAGGCGGTCTCCAGGGCCCCTGCCAGCGACCTGACGTCACCGCCGCGATCATCGCGCCGTTGGCGGCCGAAGGCGCCAAGCTTGGCCGGGTGTGCCACGGAGTAGGAGATGGCGGACAGATCGAGGCGACCGTGGGTGCCACCGGCCGCATGCAGGGCGGCCAGGGCGCCGGCAAGGCCGGACGCGTTGGGGAGGAACTCCTCGAGGTCGAGGGTCTGTGCAGCGGCGAGGCGATCGGCCGCGGTAGCACCGCCGTTCCACTCACAGACTGCGTACGCCCCGCCTTCAACGACTTCGACTGCGTAGACCCGAGCCAGATGGGAGTGTGAGGTCTTGGCTGCCTCGCTCACCGCGGCCACGAACTCCTCTCTGCGCTCGGAACTGGTCTCCGGACCGAGCGACCTGATCAGCACCGGCCGTTCCAGAGACGTGTCCGTGGCGAGCCACTCCTCGATATCACCGTCACGCCCCAGTCGAATCTCGAGTCGGTAACGGTCGGATACCGGTGGCGGCATGCTCCTAGTTCAGCAGCACCGCCGGCTCAACTCTCGAATCGGAGCACCTGGAGGCTCGTCCCGGTGAGTCGGAATCCCTCCCTCTCGTAGAGCTGACGCGCTCGCTCGTTCTCGGGTCGGACATTGAGCGCCATCGTCTGCGCCCCCGTCCTGGCCGCCCATTCGAGAGCGCCCCTGATCAAGGAGGTTCCGACCCCCTGACCGGAGAAGGCCGGGGCGACGGCAACCCTTTGCAGGAACGACATGGTCATTTGGGAGCCCACCAGGGCGTAGCCGGCCAGCCTCCCCTCGACTGTGGTTTGAAGGAGCGCCGCCCTCGGCGTGGTCTCCATGGCCTCGACCAAACCGCCCCTGCCCATCCTCCAGAAGCCTTCGAAGGCCATGTTGTCGACATCGGCGAGAGACGGCCAGTCGGGCCTGCGAGTGATCTCGATGGCGTGGACGGGGCGGGAGTTGTTCCACCTGACCGGTCGCTCCATCATGCCGAGCTCGGCGAAGACGCCAAAACCTGCCCGGGTCCACACCACGGTCGCCTGCGGGTAGAGGGCCGGGGAGTAGACGTCGCCTCTCGCGACCGACATGAGCAGCGTGGCGACGGTCCGGAGGAACTCGCTCGATCCTCGGTCGAGTCGGACCGCAACCTCGGGGCCGTCATCGTTCCAGGGCCGTGCCGTAGCCTTGGCCCAACTGCGGCGGATGGTCAGCCTTGCCGGCCATTCCCCTTCGACATGCAGTCGGTTGGACACCTGTGGGAGAGTACGAGCGTGAGAGTCGTTGTGGCGACACACCCTTCGGCGATGCGGCACGACACAGGCCGGCTTCACCCGGAGCGGCCGGATCGCATCGAGGCGGTCGTTCGCGGGATCAGGGAGACCGGGCTCGATCTGGTCGAGCTCGAATCACCCGAGATAGGCCGTGGTGAGCTCGCCCTGGTCCACGACCCGGCCTACATCGAGATGATCGAGATGTTCTGCTCCTTGGGGGGCGGGGCTCTCGACATGGACACGATCGCATCGAGGGACACCTGGACGGCAGCCCTGACTGCGGCCGGGGGGATCAAGGCCACGGTCCAGGCGCTGGAGGGGATGACAGACGCCACCGGTTTCGTCGTCTGTAGGCCGCCCGGTCATCATGCACTGCGACAACGGGCCATGGGGTTCTGCCTCTTCAACAACGTCGCCGTTGCCGCGGCCTGGCTCCGGGCCAACGGGAGGAAAGTCGCGATCCTCGACTGGGACGTCCATCATGGGAACGGCACCCAGGCACTGGTAGGGCCCGATCCGGCCATCCTCTACATCTCGGTCCATCAGAGCTCGTTCTATCCATTCGAGGGGCATCTCGAGGACATCGATCTCGAGGCGAAGGGGACGACGGTCAACATCCCTCTCCCCGCAGGCACGGCCGGGGACGTCTACCGCAGGGCCTGGAGTGAGCTGGTCCTCCCGGTGCTGGGTCAATTCGCCCCCGATTGGGTGTTGGTCAGCGCCGGGTTCGATGCTCACACCGAGGACCCCCTGGCCGAGCTCGACCTCCTGGACGCCGACTTTGGCTGGATGGCCTCTGCCCTCGCCAAGGTGCACGAACCGGCAAGGACCGTGTTCGCGCTCGAAGGGGGCTATGACCTCGACGCTCTTCGCCACTCGGCACGGTCGACGCTCCTCGGGATGGCAGGTGAGGAGAGCTTCGGTCCACCCTTGCACTCGGTCGAAGGGTCCGAGGCTCATCTCATCGGCGCTCGCGCTGCCATCGCCGGGCATTGGAACGTTTAGCTGCGACGCCCACCCTTCGATTCTCGAAGCGGGACAATCCCCTTCAATTCCTGTCCCCTACCCGCCGATAAGGACGTAGGGACCGCGATCGGGAAGGCACATGGACACCAACATCGAAGAGCTGCTTCGTCAGGCCGTTTCGGCCGGAGCCACCGACCTCCACCTGAAGGTCGGGTCGGCGCCCGTCGCCAGGATCGGCGGTCAACTGAGCAGGCTTGACGGTTTCGCGGATCTCGGCCCGGCGGACACCCAGGCCTACGCCGAGTCGTTATTCACTCCTCGTGCAGCGGTCGACTTCAAGGAAACAGGCACTGCCGACTTCGCCTTCGGACGGCAGGACGTCGGTCGGTTCCGGGTCACCGCCTTCAGGCAGCGAGGA
>JBFYOJ010000002.1:0-5480 GCA_041303885.1 Acidimicrobiia bacterium
CTATCGGGGTTTTGTCTTCGACCTCGACGGCACCGTGTATCTGGGTGAACATCTCCTCCCCGGCGCGCAACGAGCGGTCCAGAGTGTTCGTGATGCAGGCCGCTCGATCCTGTTCATGACAAACAAGCCTCTGGAGCCTTCTGCCGCCTATGCCGAGAAGCTGACCCGGCTCGGGCTTCCCACCGAGCCCGACCACGTCGTGTCCTCGCTCGACGCCCTGGTCGGGTACCTGCAAGCGAAGCACTCCGGGGCCAGGGCGCTCTGTGTCTCCGAGCCATTGGTTGCCGACACGCTGGCTGGGGCGGGGATGACCGTGGTCGACCTCGCCGACGCCGAGACCGCAGAAGTAGTGGTGGTCTCATTCGACCGCACCTTCGACTACGCCAAGCTCCACTCCGCCTTCAGGGCGGTGGGCTCGGGAGCGGTGATCGTGGCCACCAACCCCGACCGCTACTGCCCGACACCCGAGGGAGGGCTGCCCGACTGTGCCGCAATGCTCGCCGCCATCGAGGCCTGCACCGGGGCGGTGGCGGAGGCCGTGGTGGGCAAGCCGTCACCACTGATGGTGACCACCATGCTCGACCGGTTTGGGCTTCCCACCGAGCAGGTCCTGATCGTCGGCGACCGTCTCGAAACCGATATCCGCATGGCGACCGAGGCGGGGGTCGATGCGGCTTTGGTCGTCTCCGGGGTGACCACGAGGGAGCAGGCGATGGCTGCCAATCCGGCCCCGACATATGTGCTCGACGGTCTCGCCGACCTGATGACCGCCGAGTTCGTCCCTTACGAGAGCAGAAGGTGATATGGAGTTCATATTCATGCTGACCCACGGCGATCGAACTGTGGAGAACGCGGTCGACGTCTACCGAGAGGTTTCCGGAACCGGTCTCAGACTGGTCGGTTTCAAGGACGTCGGGGTCACCGCCGAAGTGCTGCGTCAACTGACCGACCTGATTCACGCCGACCGCCGCCCTGTGTTCCTCGAGGTGGTCTCCACCTCGAGGGAGGACGAGTTGCGATCGATCGAGGCCGCGCTGGAGGTCGGGGTCGACTATGTCCTGGGTGGGACCCACGTCGAGGATGCCCTGGGCCTGATCGACGGGGCGCCGATCCAGTACTGCCCCTTCCCCGGAGTCGTGGTGGGCCATCCTTCCGAGCTCCAGGGGAGTATCGAGGAGATCAGCCGTCATGCCGCCGAGCTCACCGCCCGCCCCGGTGTCACCGGGCTCGACCTCCTCGCCTATCGCCATGGCGGGGTGAACCCGGCCGTCCTCACCCGAGCGGTGGTGGAGTCGGCGGCAGGGCCTGTGATCGCGGCGGGAAGTGTTGACCGGGAGGAGCGGATTCGGGCGCTGGCCGACGCCGGAGCTTGGGCCTTCACCATCGGCGGCGCCGTGTTCGAGGGGCGGTTGCCCGGAGCGCCCTCGATCGCCGACCAGGTGGAGTGGGCGCTGGAGGTGGCAGAGCGGTGATCGGATCCCCCCTCGATCAGCGACAGGCGGTCTGGGAGCGAGCGCGCTCCGAGACAGTCGACCTGCTCGTGGTCGGGGGTGGGATAAACGGTGTCGGCATCGCCCTCGACGCCGTCTCCCGCGGTCTGTCCACACTCCTCGTCGAGCGTGACGACCTGGCGGTGGGGACATCGAGCCGGTCCTCCAAGCTGATCCATGGCGGGCTCCGCTATCTGGAGCAATACCGGTTCGGCCTGGTCCGGGAGGCACTGGCGGAACGGAGGATGCTGGGACGCCTTGCCCCACACATCGTCGAGATGGAGCGTTTCGTGTTCCCTGTCATGGGCCGCTGGTGGGAGGTGCCCTACATCGGAGCCGGGCTCACCTTCTACGACATGCTCGGTGGCCGGCACGGTGGCCGCTACCGATACATGGGCGAGGACGCCGCCACCGGAAAGATCCCCTCGCTGCGCTCGGCCGACCTGCGCGCCGCCTTCGAGTACTCGGACGGAGTATTCGACGACGCCCGGATGGTCATCGCCGTGGCGAGGACCGCCCGCTCGCTCGGTGCGGGGATCCTGACGAGGGCCGAGATGGCCGAGGTGGGGGTTGACGCCGCCGGGGTGAGCCATGCGACCCTGCTCGACCGGCTTACCGGAGACACGTGCCAGGTGGCGGCCCGAGCCGTAGTCGATGCCACCGGCGCGTTCTCCGCCGACTCCGAAGAGGGGGTTGCCCCGAGCCGGGGAGTCCACATCGTTGTCTCCCGGGACAGAATCGAGGCTTCCGCCGGGATGACGATCCGGGTTCCGGGACGTGTGGTGTTCCTCATCCCGTGGCTGGACCGCTGGTTGATCGGCACCACCGATGTTGCCCACAGCGGCCCGGTTGACCGGCCCCAACCCTCCAGCCAAGAACTGACCTATCTGTTCGAATCGGTGGGCAGTGTGCTCGACATAGACCTCGGCCCGGAGGATGTCATATCGGCTTTCGCCGGGATTCGACCACTGGCCGACGACGGGGACACCGATGGGGACACCGCCTCGCTCAGCCGGGAGGAACGGATCACCGAGGTGAGGCCGGGGCTTTTCCGAGTCCGAGGGGGCAAGTACACCACATACCGCCGGGTGGCCCAGCGGGTGGGCGATCGGGTGGCGGCACGCCTCGGCATGGGGGGACCGTGCATGACCGAGGCAATCCCGGTGCTCGGTGCGGCGCCGACTGCGACGCTTGCAGCCACAGGGCGTGCACTCATCGACTCGGGTCTGGACCCTGACATGGCCCGTCGTCTGGTTCGGCGTCACGGCACCGAGGCGGCCGAGGTCGCGGCCACAGCTCGGAGCCTTGACCAGACAGCGAGACTCGTACCCGAATTGCCCTATCTCGCGGCCGAGGCCTGGTGGGCGGTGCACCAAGAGCAGGCGCTGAGCATCGACGACGTCCTGTCCCGTCGGACCCGTGTCGCCGTGGAGGTCAGGGACCACGGCGAGGCAGCCTTGGACACGGTGGCGGGAGTGCTTGGCTCCGCCTTGGGCTGGGACGATGTGGAGCGAGAGCGGGCTGTAAAGGAGTACGGCGAGGCTGCGGCTCACGAGTACGGAGTTCCCGAGACCCACCTGGCCGGGGAGGCGAGACGATGACCCCGACTGCAACGGGCTCGGTGACGGTCGTTGAGGTCACCAAGACCTTCGGGGACCTGCCCGCAGTGGACAGTGTCTCTTTCACTTTGGAGCCGGGCACATTCTTCGCCCTGCTCGGTCCCTCCGGATGCGGGAAGACCACTCTGCTCCGGATCATCGCAGGCTTCGAAGAGCCCGACTCGGGAGTGGTCGAGATCGGTGGGACATCGGTCAACGGGATCCCCCCATACGCCCGGCCGGTCAACACCGTCTTTCAGCACTACGCCCTGTTCCCCCACATGGACGTGGCCTCAAACGTTGGCTACGCCCTGCGCCAGCAGCGGCCCAAGCCCGGGGCCGCCTCGGTGCACAAAAGGGTGAGTGAGTCGCTGGAGATGGTTCGCCTCAACGGGTACGAGAAGCGTCGGGTCTGGGAGCTCTCCGGAGGCCAGCAGCAGCGGGTTGCCCTGGCCAGAGCCCTCATCTCCCGTCCCCAGGTGCTCCTGCTCGACGAGCCCCTGTCGGCACTCGACGCCAAGTTGCGAGGGGCCATGCAGACCGAGTTGAAGACCTTGCAGAAGGAGATCGGGGTCACCTTCTTGTTCGTCACCCACGACCAGGTAGAGGCGATGTCCATGGCCGACCGGGTGGCGGTGATGCGTGATGGGAAGATCCTCCAGGACGCCTCACCGGAGGAGATCTACGACTCCCCTGCGGACAGCTTCGTCGCCGACTTCGTGGGCAAGACCAACCTGTTTCGCGGCCATCTGCTCCGCAGCGGCCCCGACGGTGCCGACGTCAGATGCGCCTCGGGTCTCACTCTATTCGGAAGCGTCTCGCCCGAGGTCCAGCTCAATGGCTCGGCGGTGGCGATAACGGTGCGACCCGAGCGCATCTCCATCGACCAGCCCGGCGGATCCGCCCCCTCGGAGGGCGCCGTCAGTCTCTCCGGGAAGGTGGTGCACCGCTCCTTCCTGGGCGGGCACCTGACTTACCGGGTCGAGGTTGACGGGCTGGGGTTGGTCGAGGTCAACGTGCCGCGTTCCAGCCCCGATCGGACCCTGGTGTTCACGCCTGAGGACAAGGTCCTCGTCTCCTGGCCCCGCGAGGCTGCCCGGGTCATCTCAGATTCAGGTCTCACCGAAAGCGAACAAGAAGGAGGGGCGACTGCCCCCGAGGAAGGAGAAGGAACCGAGGATGAGCAATAACAAGGGAGGAATTGGGCGGGTCTGGCTCGCGCTGGTCCTGTGTCTGGGCATGTTGCTGGCGGCGTGCGCACCGGACAGCGGGGATGGTTCGGACACCACCGAAGCGACGGGCACCACCGCCATGGGAGGCGCAGGAGGGCCGGCCGACCTGGGTGACACCCTGGTCATCGCCACCTGGCCCAACTATCACGACCAGGCCACCATCGATGCTTTCACCGAGCAGACCGGGGTCGCCGTGAGCATCAACGTCTATGGCTCCACCGAGGAGATGGAGGCGTTGCTTCGGGCGGGCGACTCGGGGATCGACATCCTGATGCCCACCCACTACGCGGTCCCGGCCTGGACCGAGGACGGGCTGCTCCAGGAGCTCGACTACGAGGCGATGGGCAACCCTGACCTGTCGGACTGGAACGAGCTGTTCATCGACCAGGACTTCGACCCGGGCAACGTCTACACCATCCCCAAGAACTGGGGGACGACCGGGATCATCTACGGTCCTGACGCCGGTGACCCGGTGACGAGTTGGGCGGACTTCTTCGCCCGTGCGTCAACCGATCTGGACCAGCGGACGCTGATCGTCGACCACCAGATCTCCACCATCGGCTCGGCCGCGGTGTCGATGGGGTACGACCTCAACACCACCGACCCCGACGAGCTGGCCGACATCGAGGCGATGCTCACCGAGCTCAAGCCGCATGTGTGGGCAATCAGCTCCGATGTGCAGCCACCGTTGCGAAATGGTGACACCTGGGCCTCCATGGCATGGACCGGCGACGGCGTGCAGGTGGTTCGGGACAACCCGGATTACGTATACGTCATCCCGGACGACGGTGGCGAGCTGTGGGTGGACAACTGGTCGATAGCGGCCGATGCTCCCCACCCTCAGGCGGCCTACGCCTTCATGGAGTTCATTCTCCGCCCGGAGAACTCGGCGGCGGACACAGAGTTCAGCCTCTTCCCCCACGCCAATCCCGACGTGACGCCGCTCCTCTCCGACGAGGTGGCCAACAACCCGGTCATCTACCCCGACCAAGAGGCGATCAGCCGGATGACCCTGTCCTCGGCCGATGCCTACAACAGCGAGGAGCGGGCCGAGATGTGGGCCAGGGTCAAGGCCTCGTCCTGATCCGATGACCACACCGATCCCAGTCGGCACGATCGAAGAGGGGGTGCGGCCGGAGACGGCCGCACCCCCCGCCGAT
>JBFYOJ010000003.1:0-4545 GCA_041303885.1 Acidimicrobiia bacterium
CAGCCTTGAGAGACTGTCCGATTGGCGAGGGATCCGGATCCTTGGCGAACGGGTGAACGGCGGTGATCTCATGACCATCGGTCTCCACCTCGTAGGCGCCCCAGTTGGTGAGGGTTCGATGTCGTGTCGTAGTCATGGTCGTGGCCGCATTATCCCGGTGAAGCTAGCGGGCGGCCCGTCACAGCGCCGGGCGATGACCGGTACCCTCCGCCTATGACCCTCACCGAAGAACTCGCCGAACGGGCCTCTCGTGGATGGGCCGACCTCCCCCCGGAGAGGAGGGCGATGTACGAGCGGGCGGCAGCCGCCCTGGAAGCCTCCGGGATCGAGGATCACGCCCTGAGGGAGGGAGATGTCGCCCCTGACTTCGAGCTCCCTGATGCAATGGGTCGTCCGGTGCGCCTGGCCGACCTGAGAGCACGCGGCCCGGTGATCATTTCCTTTTACCGAGGCCAGTGGTGCCCGTTCTGCAACCTGGAGCTGCGCGGGCTGCAGCGGGCGCTGGAGGAGATCCGAGAAGCAGGCGCCACATTGGTGGCGATATCACCGAACAAGCCGGACGTGAGCCTGGACACGATCGAGGCGCTCGATCTGGAGTTTCCGGTCCTTTCGGACCACGACAACCGGGTGGCCAAACAGTTCAACCTGGTTTACGAGATGACTCCCGAGAACATCGAGATGTACCGGGAGATCGGCCGGGACATCGGGGAGCTGACGGGGACCGGGAAGTGGGAACTGCCGGTCCCGGCGACCTACGTCGTCGATCGCGACGGCAGGATCGCCTATTCCTTCGTCGACCTCAACCACCGACGCCGAGCCGAGCCGTCCGAGGTTGCCGCCATCGCGGCCGAGTTGGGACGCGTCTAGCTCTCGCTGAGCAACCCCGTATCAACGGCCATGTCGCGCTCCCGCCAGATCGCCATCGCCGTGTTCATGCGGAGAAAGCCGAGCCTGGCGTAGAAGCCCTCTGTCCCGGGATTGGCGTAGAGGATCACCTTCTTGTGCCCGCCGGCCAGCCTGACCAGCTCGCCGATGATCGCCTTGCCCAGCCCCTCCCCCTGATGATCGGGGTGAACGGCTACGTCGGCCAGATAGGCAGTGTCGAGCCCGTCGGCCAGCGCCCGGCCAGCACCGATGAGATCGCTGTCGCTGTAGACGAAACACTTGAACATGCTGTTGGAGAAGACCGTCGCCAGATCTCCGGGCGGCTTGTCACCGAGCGGTGCGATCCGGTACAGCTCCGACAACTCGTCCCAATCCACGGTGTCGGCCCCGTAGCTCCATGTGTAACCGGTCATTCGCCCAAGTTAGGCGACGGGAGGCGACCTGCAGTAGACCCGTGTAAGGGATTCGCCGGGCACGGACACATAACATTGAAGAAAGGCAGATGTGTCCAGACGAACCGGTGTCGAGCATCCTGTGGAGACGGACCATCGCTTCGACCCGCTCTTCCAGGCTCACCACGACCAGATCTACCGGTATTGCGTGCGGCGACTGGGACGTACCGATGCCGAGGATGCCACGGCCGAAGTCTTCGCCGTGGCCTGGCGTCGTCTCGACGAGATGCCCGAGGGTGATGCGGGCAAGGCGTGGCTCTACGGCGTCGCCTATCGGGTGGTCGGGAACCAGTACCGGAGCCGGAGACGCCGGGGCAGCCTTTCGAGCCGTCTCACCCAGACAGGTGACCCCGCCGCCGCCGTCGCCGGACCGGAGTCGGCCGGAGAGTTCGAGACGCTGTATGCCGCCATCGACCGGCTGAGCGCCAACGACCGCGAGCTGCTCCGCCTCAGTTCCTGGGACGGTCTGACCCGGGCCGAGATCGCCAAGGTCCTCGGCATCAGGGAGAACGCGGTCGACCAGCGGCTCCATCGTGCCAGATCCCGATTGAAGAACCGTCTCGACCAGCTCGACACCGGGTCTTCCCGACCTGAGCCCAAGGAGGCTTCCGCATGATCGACCTACTCGAACGAGCCGACCCGGCCAGGAAGATCGCGGCCGACACGTCCCGGCTGCGGGCCATGGTCGATGAGCGGATCGGGATCTCGGCTCCGCTCCGACCGCTGACGTCGAGAAGCCGGCGCCCCTGGCTCATCGCCGCGGCAGCGTTTGTTGCGGTGCTCGCCGCCGGCATCCCGACCCTGCTTCGACAGGACTCGCCCTCGGTGTTTGCGCCTGAGCTCGAGGGGATCGACGATCTGCCCGGTGTCCAGGCCGTGGTCCCCCTTGCCTCGGGAGGACTTCAAGCCGCTGCGGTCGACGGAGACACCATTTGGGTGGTGACCACACTCCAGAACCTGCTGCAACGGGTCTCTGCCGAGTCAGGAGACATCACGGCGACCTACCCCATCCCGGCCCGTGTGGAAGGTGTCGTGGTGGGCGATGGGCGGGTTTGGCTGATGAGCGGTGACGATGGTG
Organism: Acidimicrobiia bacterium; assembly: GCA_041303885.1. Taxonomy (GTDB): domain Bacteria; phylum Actinomycetota; class Acidimicrobiia; order Spongiisociales; family ZC4RG35; genus JARDZU01. The sequence goes on from JBFYOJ010000003.1 coordinate 2,416, forward strand.
GCCAGGTCCTCCGCTTCGATCCCGAGATCGGCGCCGTCGACCTCACCCTGCCCATCGGAGGGTTGCCCGGTTGGGCGCACTGGTTCGGGGACAGTCTCTGGGTGAGCAATGATCAAGGGGAGCTGCTCCAGATCTCCGCCACTGGTGAGATCGTGTCGACCCGCCCCGGCGAGTTGAAGGGGGGCGAAGGGCTCGGATTCCTCTGGGTGAACGACCCTGAGACCAACCTGATCTCGAGTCTCGACGAGGACGGAACGCTTGGCGAGATCGAGATCCCGACCCGGGAAGGATTGGACACGATGAGCGGAGCCGGAATCCGCCAGGTGAGCGAGGCCGACGGGAAGCTGTGGCTGATGGACGGCGACTACCCGTGGGGCACCAATCTGAGCACCTTCGATCCGGTGACCGGGGAGTTGGCCTCTTTCGGTGGGATCACCTTCGGGCTGCTCGACCTGACCACGTTCGACGGGTCGCTGTGGTTGACCTCTCACACCGATCACCTGCTGATCGAGGTCGACCCCGAGAGCGGGCAGATCCGGCGCTACCCGATGCCGGGGAAGGTGGCGGGGCTGCTCGTCGCCGACGGGTCGTTGTGGGTGACCCTCTATCACCCGGGGGCGGTTCTCAGAATCGATCCAGGTGCCGGGCTGATCCAGGCCGCCGACATCGTGGCGGACGATTGGAACAGGTTCCCGCATCGGCTGCTCTGCACCGGTAGTGACACTGCTGGAGGACCGACCATTCTTCTCGAGCCCTACGACTGGCTCGACTACGGGTCCTGGTCGGTGATTCAGGCCCAGCTCTCCAGTGACGGCTATCTGGTCTGTGCCAACGGCTATGTGCAGGGGGAGAGCACACCCGAACAGCGGGCCGCCGACCTGGACGAGGCGCTGATCGAGACCGGAGTCCCCGGCCCCTATCTTCTCGTCGCCACCGGTGACGGCGTTCACTCCACCCGGCTCTTTGCCGACGGTCGGGAAGACATCGCAGGCGTGGTCCTCGTCGATCCGATGCCGGTCGGGTACGGGGACTTTCTCGACAGCCTGCTCCCCGGCACGGAAGGAAAACCTCCGGAGCAGGATCTGGATCCAACCGTGTCAGCCTCGCTCGAGGACCTCGGAGGCAAGCCTCTCGTGGTGATCGGTCAGGACCCGACCGCGGTTTTCCTCAGCCGGCAATTCATCGAAGGCACCGGCGCTGAGATTGCAGAGGCGGCGAACGGCTATTGGCAGGATGGGCTCGAGTTCTATGCGGGGCTCTCGACCGAGTCCGATTCCACGGTCGCCACAGGGACCGGGCTGCACATGGTCATCTGGGATCGACCCGAGCTGGTGGTCAAAGAGGTGACCAACCTGGCCCAGTCCGTCTCCGACTGAAGGTAGCTGCACTCAAGGCGAACCCGTGGCCGCCCATCACGGCGGCGGTGACCACGACGACCTCGACTGCTCAGGCGCTCGACGGCTTGCCGCTCACCGGCTCGAGCACACAGCCTGCGCGGCAAAGATCCCGGCGCCGACCATGGCATCAACACCAATGAAGGCCGTCTGGCGCACCGAGAGACTGGTGCCGGATGTCTGGTTGCTCACGCTCGTTCTTCCGAAGACCGTCCGACGAGAAGGTCACCGGCGTTCTGTCCGATTCCGACGGGTCTTTCGTCCCTTCCAGGTGACCACCGATCCGGGGAAGAATCAAGGAAGGTTCGCGGCTACACCAGCTCAACAGAAGGAGGACTCGATGGGTTGGCTGAAGTGGGGGCTAGCAATTCTCTTCGGCAGTCTGCTCGTCATCCAGGTCATTCCATATGGGCGGGATCACTCCAACCCGCCGGTGATCGCCGAGCCGGCTTGGGACTCAGCCGAGACACGAAAGCTGGCGGTGCGCGCTTGCTACGACTGCCATAGCAACGAGACGGTCTGGCCGTGGTACTCGAATGTCGCGCCGTTGTCCTGGATGGTGCAACGAGACGTCGAGGAAGGGCGCGAGACGCTGAACTTCTCAGAGTGGAACCGACCCCAGGAGGGTGATGAGTCGGCAGAAACGGTTCGAGAGGGGTCCATGCCCCCTGGGACGTATCTGCTCACTCATCCCGACGCCCGGCTCACCGACGCGGAGTTGACCGCTCTCGCCGAA
>JBFYOJ010000004.1:0-7310 GCA_041303885.1 Acidimicrobiia bacterium
TCCTATTCGAGATCGTCGTCTCGGTGCTTCAGGCCTACATATTCACGCTGTTGACCGCCGTCTAAATCGAGTCGTCCATCCACATCGAGCACTAAGGAGAAAGAGAGACAATGGAAGGCAATATTGAGGCCCTGAGTGGCGCTCTCGCGCTGATCGGATACGGCCTGGGAGCCATCGGCCCCGGGATCGGCATCGGCATCGTTGCAGGCAACGCCATCACCGCGATGGCTCGCCAGCCCGAGATGCAAGGGACGATCCGGACCACCATGTTCCTGGGAATCGCATTCACCGAGGCGCTGGCTCTGATCGGGTTCGTCCTCTTCTTCATCGCCTAGGAGACGGAGATGCATTTCTTGACCGCCATGGCCGTCCTGGCCACCGAGGAGGGAGAAGAGGCGTCGGGCGTCAGCCTGGTGCTCCCGCACCCCGAGGAGTTGATCGCCGGCATCCTGGCCTTCGCCATCGTCTTCTTCTTCGTGTGGAAGTGGGCCCTACCCACGATCAACAAGACCCTCGAGGCCCGTCAGCAGGCGATCACCGGCCAGCTCTCGGACGCCGAGGAGGCCAAACGCGAGGCCGAGAGCCTCCTCGCCGACTACAAGGCGCAACTGGCCGATGCCAAGGCGGAGGGCAACCGCATCATCGAAGAGGCGAGGGCAACCGCCGATCAGCTGAAGGCCGACATCGTCGCCAGAGCCGAGGAAGAGGCTGCTCAGACCCTGGCCCAGGCGCGCGAGGAGGCCCAGGCAGAGAAGTCTCGTGCCCTGGCCGATGCCCGGCGTGAGGTCGGGGAGATCTCCGTCGGGCTGGCCGAGAAGATCGTCGGCGAGTCGATCGACGCCAGCATGCAGCAGGGCCTGATCGATCGTTACCTGGCGGACCTGGAGCGTCTCTAGATGGACGAACGGATCAGCGGTTACGCCAGCGCCATCCTCGATCTCGCCAAGGCCGAAGGTGAGCTCGACCGCGTCGAATCCGAGTTCCTGGCCATCGGCCAGGCATTGGAGAAGTCCGCGGAGTTGAGATCGACGCTGACCGACCCCCAGGTTCCGATGGACAAGAAGCACGCCGTCATCGATGGACTGATCGGTGGCCGGGCTTCGCAGCTGACCGTTGGCTTGGTCCAGTTCATAGTCGGGCAGGGCCGCTCGTCCGATATTCCTTCCGTCGCCAGGGCCTTCGTGGAGAAGGCCGTCGAGTCGCGCGACCGCGCCGTCGCCGAGGTTCGCTCGGCCGTCCCGCTGGACGATTCGACCATCGAACGTCTCGCAGTGGCGCTTGGCAGGGCAACCGGCAAAAGAGTCGAAGTCAAGGTCGTGGTCGACGAATCGATCATCGGCGGGATCGTCGCCCGGGTGGGTGATGTCGTCATCGACGGCTCCATCGCCAACGCCATAGGTGACCTTCGCCAGGCCGTGCTGACCCGCTGAGGAGATACATGTCTGAGTTGACTATTACCGCCGATCAGATCACCAAGTCCCTACGGGACCAGCTCTCGGGATGGGAGCCCGAGGTCGACAAGGAGACGGTCGGATACGTCACGTCCATTGCGGACGGAGTCGCCCGCGTCGAAGGTCTGCCCAATGTGATGGCTTCCGAACTGCTCGAGTTCCCTGGTGGGCTCATCGGTGTCGCGCTGAACATCGACGAAGACGACCTCGGTGTCGTGATCCTGGGCGAGGCGAGCCACATCCAGGAGGGTGACCCGGTCAAGCAGACCGGGACCGTTCTATCCGTCCCGGTGGGTGATGCCCTGCTCGGCCGTGTCATCGACCCGCTGGGCAACCCGGTCGACGGCAAGGGCCCGATCAACACCACCGAGCGCCGGCTGCTAGAGACACAGGCGCCATCGGTCGTACAACGCCAGCCGGTCAGTGAGCCGCTTCAGACCGGGATCAAGGCCATCGACTCGATGACCCCGATTGGCCGCGGCCAGCGCCAGCTGATCATCGGTGACCGCCAGACTGGGAAGACCGCCATCCTGGTCGACACCATCATCAACCAGAAGGTCAACCAGGGGACCAAGGACGAGGTCAAGTGCATCTACGTGGCCATCGGCCAGAAGGCCTCCACGGTGGCCGAGGTCGTCGCCACCCTCGAAGCCGCAGGGGCGATGGAGTACACCGTGGTGGTGAACGCTGCCGCCTCGGCTGCTCCCGCCCTGCAGATGTACGCTCCGTACGCCGGCTCGGCCATCGGCCAGTATTGGATGTACAAGGGGCAGCACGCCCTCGTCATCTTCGACGATCTCTCCAAGCAAGCGGTCGCCTACCGTGAGATTTCGCTGTTGCTGCGACGCCCACCGGGACGAGAGGCCTATCCCGGAGATGTCTTCTACCTGCACAGCCGGCTCCTCGAGCGATGCGCCAAGCTGTCGGACGATCTCGGCGCAGGCTCCCTGACCGGTCTTCCCGTGATCGAGACCAAGGCCAACGACATCTCGGCTTACATCCCGACCAACGTGATCTCTATCACCGATGGTCAGTGCTATCTGCTCTCCGATCTCTTCTATCAGGGGATCCGCCCCGCCCTCGACGCCGGCATCTCGGTCTCCCGGGTCGGTGGCGCCGCCCAGATCTCGGCGATGAAGAAGATCGCCGGCCCGCTCCGGCTCAATCTGGCCCAGTTTCGCGAGCTGGCTGCATTCGCCGAGTTCGGATCGGAGCTCGACGCCACCTCACTTGCCCAGCTGGAGCGAGGGCGCCGGGTGGTCGAGGTGCTCAAGCAGCCGCAGTTCTCACCGGTGCCCGTCGACGAGCAGGTCATCGTGATCTACACCGTGACCGAGGGGCACATGGACGACGTCGCCATCAGCGACATCCGTCGGTTCGAGGACGAGCTCCGTCAGTTCTTCCGGAGCCGGCACCCGGGCTTGCTGGCAGAGATACGCGACACCGGCAAGCTCCCTGCCGTGGATGCGGTGGAGGCTGCCATCGCCGAGTTCAAAGAGACCTTCGAGGGCTCCGGGGTAGAGGAGTAGTCGGCACAGCATGGCCTCCGCCCAGCTGAGGGACACGCGACGCAGGATCAGGAGCGTCGAGGCGATCAAGAAGATCACCCGCGCCATGGAGTTGATCGCGACCAGCCGGATCCCCAAGGCGCAGGCCAGGGTGAACGCCTCCAAGCCCTACACCGCCAAGCTGATCGAGGTCATCGAGAACGTCGGCGCCGCTGGCGCGGGAGCCTCTCACCGGCTCCTCGAGCAGCGTGAGATCCGGACTGTCGGGCTCATCATCGTGTCCGCAGACCGTGGCCTGGCCGGGTCGTACGCCTCCAACATCATCCGGCTCGCCGAGAACCGGATCCGTCAGCTCGACCGGGAGGGCAAGGACGTCACTCTCTACGCGGTGGGCAAGAAAGCCCAGGCTTACTTCCGCTATCGGGGCTACCGGATCGAGAGTGCCTATCTGGGTGTGACCGACACCCCCGGTTACGGCGACGCACGTGCCATCGCCAACTCCGTGCTCGCCGCCTTCGTGACCGGGCACATCGACTCCGTCGAGGTCTTCTTCACCCGCTACCAGTCCGCCATGAACCAGATCCCAACCCGGATCGACCTCCTGCCGATCACACCCCCGGAGAAGGAGGATGCGGAGCGAGCCCACCAGGTCTCCTACGAGTTCGAGCCGTCACCGGAGGAGATCCTCGACCGTCTTCTGCCCAGGTACATCGAGGCAACCATCTTCAACGTTCTGCTCGAGGCGTCGGCCTCCGAGCACAGCGCCCGGCGCCGGGCCATGAAAGCCGCAACCGACAATGCCGAGGATCTGATCAGGGTTCTCAGCGTCCAGGCCAACCGGGCGAGGCAGGCCGAGATCACCACCGCCATCTCGGAGATCGTCGGTGGGGCCGAGGCCCTCGCCGAGGGGAAGCGATGAGAGCCATAGAACGCAAAGTGAATGGAGTAACCAATGAGTGACGCCACGAGTGTCGGGCGCATTGTCAAGGTCGCCGGGCCGGTGGTCGATGTGGAGTTCCCCCCGGAGGGGATGCCGGAGATCCTTCATGCGATCACCGTCGACTTCAAGGTCGGGGATGAGGAGCGGTCGGTGATCGCCGAGGTCGCCCAGCACCTTGGTGGAGGCAAGGTGCGCGCGATCGCCCTGGCCCCAACCGATGGCCTCACGCGGGGAGCCGAAGTCCACAACACCGGAGGCCCGATCACGGTCCCGGTAGGCGACCAGACGCTGGGTCACATCTTCAATGTTTGGGGCGACTCCCTCGATGCCCCCGACCAGGACTTCTCCGATCCGCGCTGGCCGATCCATCGGACGCCGCCAGCGTTCGAGGACGTGGAGCCACAGAAGACGGTGTTCGAGACCGGGATCAAGGTCCTCGACCTGATCAGCCCCTACCTACAGGGTGGCAAGATCGGGTTGTTCGGTGGCGCCGGTGTCGGCAAGACGGTCCTCATCCAGGAGATGATCAACCGTGTCGCTACCCAGCATGGTGGCGTCTCGGTCTTCGCCGGAGTCGGGGAGCGCACCCGGGAAGGCACCGATCTCTTCCTCGAGATGAAGGAGACCGGGGTCATCGAGAAGGCGGCACTGGTGTTTGGCCAGATGGACGAACCGCCCGGGGTGCGGCTACGCGTCGCCCTGTCCGCGTTGACCATGGCGGAGTACTTCCGCGATGTGCAACGACAGGACGTGTTGCTCTTCATCGACAACATCTTCCGTTTCACCCAGGCCGGCTCGGAAGTGTCGACGCTGTTGGGCCGGATGCCGTCCGAGGTGGGTTATCAGCCCAATCTCGCTGACGAGATGGGCTTTCTGCAGGAGCGGATCACCTCGTTGAAGGGCCGGTCGATCACCTCCCTCCAGGCGATCTATGTCCCAGCCGACGACATCACCGACCCTGCCCCGCACACTGCGTTCGCCCACCTCGATGCCACCACCGTGTTGTCCCGGCCGCTCACGGCTCTTGGGATCTACCCCGCGGTCGACCCGCTCGACTCTTCGAGCCGTGCGCTCGACCCTCAGATCGTCGGAGCCGAGCACTACTTCGTGGCCACCGAGGTGCAGAGGGTGTTACAGCGTTACAAGGACCTGCAAGACATCATCGCCATCCTCGGGATCGACGAGCTCTCCGAAGAGGACAAACTGGTGGTCGGACGGGCCCGCAGGATCCAGCGCTTCTTCGCCCAGCCGATGTTCGTGGCCGAGCAGTTCACCGGCCAGCCCGGGATCTACACACCGCTCGAGGAGACCATCAACTCCTTCAAGTCGGTGCTCGACGGCGAGATGGACCAGTACCCGGAGCAGGCCTTCTACATGGTCGGTGGACGAGACGACGTCGAGCGCAAGGCGGCCGAGCTGACCAAAGAGAGTGCTGCTTGAACTGCCGGCCGACTTCGCCCGTGCCCGACGATGGGCATCGAACGGCGCCTGAGGATCGCGGTTGCGGCGGCACGGGCGAACAGACGCCGGTCGGCCGGGGCTTCCGCCGCGCGACAAAGCTGAGGTTTCTCGATGGCGAATAGCTTCCACGTCGACGTCGTCTCCCCGGAGGCCACCGTGTGGAGCGGTTTGGCCACGCTGGTCATGGCCAAGACCTCCGACGGCGAGTTGGGGATCATGGCCAATCACGAGCCGTTGATGGGCGCCCTGGTCACCGGCCCGGTCATGATCGAGGCGGAGGACGGGACACGGACAACCATCGGCGTGCATGGCGGGTTCCTCCAGGTCCTCGACAATCAGGTGACGCTGATCACCGACCGGGCGCAGGTTGCCGAGGGTGGCCGTGAGGAAGCACGACAGGTCGCCGAGGAACTGGCCGCCCGGGGTGAAGAGGGCTGATCCGCTCAGGCGGTGGTCGGCTCGCTGCCCAGGACGGAGACGAACTCATCCACGGTCTCGTGATAGCTCCCTCCGATCGCTGAGCTGATCACCGGGAAGAAGAGCGAGCCGAGCATCCCGAACCCCTCCACGTGGAGGCTGACGTACACTCGGGTGCCTTCCCCGACCGGGCTCAGGGCAACGATCACCCTCCCTTTGAGCTCGGAGGTGCGGATGTCCCAGGCGATCAGCTTCTCCTCCTCGCGACCCGCCGGCGTCGCTTCACCGCGATAGGTTTTCCCGCCCACGATGCTCTCGAACGAGAACCCGCGAAGACGGGCCTCGTGGTCGACGATCGGGTCGAGCACCCGATCCACGCCGGGAATCGACTCCCAGGTGTGGGGTAGGTCGAGTGCCTGCCACACCTCCTCGGTGGTGGCGTGGGTGGTGGCGGAATGCTGGAAGGTACGGCTGGGCACGGCGGGCACGCTAACCGGGTTTCCACGACGCTGATCGTGACGAACTCCCGCCAACGAAATCGGGGCGACGCTTGCGTCGCCCCGATGCCCTGGGAGGAGGGATGTGGTTGGTGCCTACGACTTATCGTTGGCAATCTCCTTTCTAACTTGCCCTGGTTTCCGGATGATGAACGAGGAGCATCGTCTCGTGGAACGTTTCGAGGAGATGGCGACCCTCCCATAGACTTCACGACCCATGCCCGGGCTCCTCTCCTTTCACGCCCACCCTGACGATGAGTCGATCGCGACCGGCGGCACGCTCGCCCGTTTCGCCGCCGAGGGCGAGAACGTGGTGGTGGTCACCGCGACCGATGGGGCATTGGGCGAGGTCCACAACTACGAGGACGCGGAGCCGATCAGACGGAACCTGGCCGCGGTGAGACGTGAGGAGCTTCACGCCGCGCTCTTCATCCTCGGCGTGCAGAATCAGGAGTTCCTCGGGTATCGCGACTCGGGGATGATGGGGTGGGAGGCGAACTTCCATCCCGACTGCTTCTGGCAGGCAGGCTTTCTCGAGGCGACGGGTCGGCTCGTGACATCGATCAGGAGGCACCGTCCCGAGATCGTGACCATCTACGACCCGATCGGGGGCTACGGGCACCCGGATCACATCCAGGTCCATCGGGTCGGTCTCGCAGCCTTCTACCTGGCCGGCGACGAGAGCAGGTTCCCGCTGGCGGACGGCGAGGAGCCCTGGCGGCCGGATCGGCTCTGGATGTCGGTGTGGCCGGCGAGCCGCATGGGGGTATGGGCCGATCTGGGGGAGGCATCGGGCCACATGGAGCCCGGACAGGCGCGCCGGATGCGGACCGCGGGCTGTCCCGACGACCTGGTCGACGTGTGGATGGAGGTGGAGGACCTGGTCGACCGGAAGGTCGCCGCGATCCTGGCCCATCGCACCCAGATCCCGCCAGACTGGTCACTGATCAATGTCCCCGACGAGCATCGGGCGAGGGTGCTGGGCAGGGAGGCCTTCGTCGAGCTGCTGACGGGCGCCTCCGCCACCAACCGGCCC
>JBFYOJ010000005.1:0-6949 GCA_041303885.1 Acidimicrobiia bacterium
TGTCAAGACGCCCAGGATGTGAAAGCCGCTTTGCTTTTTGCCCGCGAACACAACCTCCTAACCGCGGTCCGGGGCGGTGGGCACTCGTTCCCGGGCCTTTCGACCTGTGAGGGAGGCATGGTCATCGACCTCGGAGCCATGAATGGTGTCCGGTTCGACCCCGAGCGGCGGGCGGTACGCGCACAAGCGGGCGCGCTGCTCGCCGACGTCGATCGGGAGACGCAGGTGCTGGGCCAAGCAGTCCCCGCGGGCATCGTCAGCCACACCGGGATCGCAGGCCTCACCCTTGGTGGGGGAATTGGCTGGCAACATAGGAAAAACGGCCTGACGATCGACAACCTGCTCTCGCTCGATCTGATGACTGCAGATGGGGAGTTCGTCACCGCGACTGAGGACGAGAATGCCGACCTCTTCTGGGGAGTACGGGGTGGAGGTGGCAATTTTGGCATAGTCACCTCATTCGAATTCCGGACGAACCCAGTGGGCCCTATCGTTCTCGCTGGGCCGATCCTCTGGCCGGTCAAGACGACCTCGAAACTTCTCGGCTTCTATCGCGAGTGGGTTGCTGATTGTCCCGACGAGCTGATGACAATCGTGGTTCAGCGCCGTGTATCGCTGGGACCGCGCGTTCCACCGGATCTGGTGGGACAGCGAGTCGTTGGTGTCGTTGTGTGTTACGTCGGGCCAATCGAGAACGGCGAGGAGGTTGTCAAGCCGCTCAGAGCCTTTGACTCGCCTGTGCTTGACATGTGCGAGCCGAAGCCCTTCGTCGACCACCAATCCTTGTTCGACGCGTCCTTTCGCCACGGTTGTCACTATTACGTCCGATCCTGCGACGTCGACTATCTGAACGACGACGTGGTCGACATCGTCGCCGACTATGGGGGCCAAATCGAGTCACCGCTGACTTCGATTGCCATCTGGCAGATGGGCGGCGCGGTCTCTCGAGTCGGTGACAACGAGACGGCTTTCAACGGTCGCGATGCCGGATTCACCTTCAACATCAACGGCAACACCGAAACCGCCGAAGGCTTCAACGAAGAACGGGAGTGGGCCCGGTCCTACTGGTCGGCTTTGTCAGCCCACCACACCACGGTCTATGTCAACTTCCTCATGGAAGAGAACGAAGACCTCATCCGAGCCGCCTACGGCCCTGAGAAGTACGAGAGGCTGAAGACCCTCAAACGCATGTACGACCCAACGAACTTCTTCCGACTCAATCAGAACATACCGCCAACCTGACCGGGGTGACACGTGATACAGGTGCTGATAGCCGGGGGCGGAGTTGCAGGGTTGGCCCTGGCGGGACGGCTGGCCCGGGAGGGCGTCGGGGTTGATATCGTGGAGAAATCAGCCGCTTGGGATCGCGGCACCGGGATTTACCTGCCCGGCAACGCAGTGCGGGCCTTGCGGGATCTGGGTGTGGCCGATCAGGTGACAGCGGGAGGACGAGTCAACCAACGGCGGCGCTACCTGACCGCGAGCGGTCGCACATTGTTCGACATCGATGTTGACCGCTATTGGCAGGGAGTAGCCCCGTCTCTCGGAGCTCACCGCCAGGACCTCCACGCCGCTCTCCTCGCCACCTCCGAAGGTGTTCCGATCCAGCTTGGCACCAGCGTGACCGAGCTCAATGACGAGGGCGGCGGGGTCACCGTGACCCTCAGCGACGGACGCCGCAAGGGGTACGACTTGGTAGTGGGGGCGGACGGGGTCCACTCGGTCGTCCGACGGCTGGCGTTCGGTGCGGGTGCCGAACGTCCTGCCTCGCTGGGCAGCATCAGCTGGCGATCGGTGGTTTCCAATGTGATCAAAGCCGACTGCTGGACGGTCTGGACAGGACCCAGGTCCTTGTTGTTGACCGTCCCCATCGATGACGAACGCATCTATGTCTTCGCTTCGATCTCTGCAGGCGAGGAGGGGGAAGCAACCCAGGATGTGGAACAACTCATAGCCGCCTTCGAGGATTTCGCGTCACCGGTGAAAGAGGTGGTGGAGACGATGGCGGCGTCTCCGGAGGACATCTACCGGTCACCGATCGAACAGGTCGACCAACACCCTTGGCAGCGTGGTCGGGTCGTGTTGATTGGTGACGCCGCCCACGCCATGGCACCCACCATGGCCCAAGGGGCGGCCCTGGCGATGGAGGACGCTCTGGTGCTCTCCGAGCTGCTCGCGACTGAGCTCGACGCAGAAACGGTGGGGGGTCGGTTCGAAGAGCGTCGACTACCACGGGTCGAGTGGGTCAGAGCACACACCGAGCGCCAGGCCCGTTTGCTCCACCTCCCCTACCTGGCGCGCAACCTCGCTGCCTCCATTGCCGGCCGCCGACTCTGGCGACGAAGCTTCTCTGTCCTCCGACATCCTTATTAGGCCAGGAATCGACGGCAGTTACAGCGTCTGATGCCGGGGTTTACGCTCGTCGCTGACCCGCGTTTTCCCTGTTCCCCACAGCGCTCAGCGCTGGATACTCCGTAGTCAGACGCTCTATCCAATTGAGCTACGGGCGCGGGAATCGTCAATTATCGCAGGGGTTTCCGGCGATGACCAGCCGATACAGAGCATGCTAGGCCACATCGGACGCTCAATCCCATCGGTGGCCGGATTACGCCGAATCCTCAACCGCCACATGGCTTCTCGGGGTCTGACCCGATTGAGTTCGAGATCCGCCCAGCGCTGACACAGCGCCTGATTCGGTGCCCGGAGCCACCCGCATGGTCTGAAACCCGCGGTCGGGGAGCGTCTGGGTCTTGATGAGGGGAGGACGTTGATCAGGTCGGCTGTGGAACCGACGGCGTCCCCGCCGAGGCGAGCCAGGCACTTCTGACGGGGACTCGCCAGAGGTTTCTCGCAACCTCCGCAGGGCCCAAGTGGTGTCAACGCTGCTCAGAACCCCCATCTCCACCCCATCCGGGCAGTGTTGACACCACACGGAGATTCGGCGAGGCAGCGTGGCCCGCCCATCGATGCGCCTGACCATCGGCGATCGCTACGGCACCCGGTCGAGGACCTCGTCGGCGGCCGGATGGTAGGCACCGGGCGAGCGGCGGCTTCGCACCACCCTCTGGAAGGGGCGGGTCAGGTACCCCAAAGGGAGGGTGACGATATGGACCAATCGGGTGAACGGGAACAACACGAGGAAGACGAAGAAAGAGAAGACATGGGCCTTGAGCACGATGGGGAGGGCTGACACCAATTCGGGTTGAGGCTGAAACGTGATCAGAGAGCGAACGTAGGGGACGAACACGGAAGTCCCCCAGAAGGACCCCCATCGGTAGCCGACTGCGATCCAGACCCCGGTCAGGACCTGGATCAGGATCACTCCGAGGACCACCAGATCCATCGGCGTGGTGACGGCCCTGATCCGGGAGGACCCGAGCCGCCGGGCGAGGAGGACGATCACACCGAACAGAGTCCAAAGCCCCAATGCCAGCCCGGTGCCCTCGAGCAGATAGAGACGGATGGGCTCGCCATTCCAGGCCTCGAAGCCCTGGGGAACCAGGAGGGCGGCCAGATGCCCGAGCAGGATGATCACCACGCCCCAGTGGAACGCGATCGAGCCCCAGCGCAAGCGGCGGCTCTCGAGCAACTGGGATGAGAGAGCCGATACGGTGAAGGGGAAGCGCCGCCACCGGACCACCGACCCGACGACCGCGATCGCCAAGGCAACGTATGGGAACACGACGAACAGCATCTCGGTCATGTGCGCTCTCCTGACAGGGCTGCATCCGCTGCAGCCGGCACGTCGCCCACCACGTGGGCCACGGCGGCCAACAGATGCCGGTAGGGGTTGTCAGCCTCGGCCTTCTTCAGCTGTGCGACCATCTCCTCCACTGCCCCTGGAAGCACTTCGAGGAGGTCGGGGAGTGGGTCAGTGACCGAATCGAGATACCGGAGGATCGGCTCGATGTGGTCGGGGAGCTCACCCACCGGATCGATTCCAGCCTCCCGCTCGGCGCCCTTCAGTTCGGCCATGAACTCGCCGCGTCGGTAGTTCTCCCCCCAAACCACGTGACCCACATATGGCACGAACAAGGGGGAGAGGTCGAGGGTTCGGGTGTGAAGTTCCTCCCACTCTCCCAGTGAGAGTTGTGAGATCGCGCTCACGAACCTCTCCATGTCGCTCTGCGCCGAGCCGGGTGGCATCTCTCGCACCGATTCCCGGAGGTCGGCGGCAGAACCGGGACCGGGATAGCGGAAGCCGCCGGCCACGATGGAACAGATACCCATCACGCACCCCTCAGCGGGGGTTGGAGGTAACCGAGACCGGCCTCTCCCTTGTGGGCGAGCGGGTCCTTCAGGTCCTCGATCGACATCTCGCGGTGATACGGCGGGAACACGAAGCGCTCGTCGACCGTCGGCAGAGTGGTGAGCCGGTAGATGGCCTCCACCTCTTCCTCATTGGTGCCCGCCGACTCGAGGAGAGCAAGGGTGGCGTCGTCGATCACACCGTCGACGCTCTGTCGCCGTTTGTAGATGCGCACCGCGAGCATCTTTCGCAGCACACGCCGTATGACCTCCTCGTCTCCCGCGGCGAACAGGTTGGCCAGGTACTGCACCGGGAGGCGGGCCTTGTCCAGCTCGTCGAACAACTCGAAGTCGACCCGTTCCGCAGGCAAATCCAGCCTGGTGAGACTCCTCTCGATGGTCGAGACCACCGGTGACAGCGGCGGGATGTAGAACATCATCGCCATGGTCCGGTACTCGGGGTGAAGGGGCAGGGCGAGACACCACTCCTTGACGAACTTCCAGGCCGGTGAGCGCCGGGCGGCGTCGATCCACCCGGTGTCGATGCCGGCGGCATTGGCTGCGGTCACCACCCTCGGGTCCCAGGGGTCCAGGATGGCCTCCAGTTGGGCGGAGAGAAGCTCGGGCTCGGGCGCCGAAGCTGCCTCTGTGATCAAGTCCTGGTCGTAGAGGAGGACCCCCATGTAGCGGATCCGACCGACACACGAGTGGGCGCATGCCGGTGCCTGGCCGGTCTCCATCCGGGGGAAACACAGGATGCACTTCTCGGACTTGCCGGTCGCCCAGTTGTAATAGACCTTCTTGTAGGGGCAGGCGGCGACACACATGCGCCACGCCCGGCACTTGTCCTCGTTGACCAGGACCACGCCGTCCTCGGACCGCTTGTAGATCGCCCCGGATGGGCAGGCGGCCACACATGCCGGGTTGAGGCAGTGATTGCAGATCCTGGGCAGATAGTTGAAGACGACCCGTTCGATCTCCTCCATCTGGGCGCGCACCTCGTCGGAGACACCTTCCATCGAGAGGTCGTTGCGGGCGTAGATGTCCGATCCGCCCAGGTCGTCGTCCCAGTTCGGCCCGGTGCGGATCTCGATCTCATCGCCCGTGATCATCGAGATGGGCCGAGCCGTCGGCTGCTGGTCACCCTGGGGTGAGTCGAAGAGATCCTGGTAGCGGAAGGTGAAGGGCTCGTAGTAGTCGTCGAGCTCTGGTAGGGCGGGGTTGAAGAACAACCGTGACAGGGCCTGCGGCCGTGACTGCAGGGTCAACCTGAGCCGGCCCTTCTCGTCGCGACGCCATCCTCCCTGATAGTGGTCCTGATCCTCCCATCCGGTCGGGTAGCCGGTCCCGGGCCGGGTCTCCACGTTGTTCCACCACATGTACTCGGCGCCCTTGCGGTCGGTCCACAGGTTCTTGCATGCCACCGAGCAGGTGTGACACCCGATGCACTTGTCGAGATGGAAGAGCATGCTCATCTGGGCTCTGACTTGCATGGCTTCCCTCCTCAGAACTCGGGCCGGTCGATCCGGCGGACGTAGACGAACGTGTCACGGTTGACACCGGTCGGGCCCCAGTAATTGAACGCGTAGGTGAACTGGGCGTACCCGCCGCTCATCAGCACCGGCTTGAGCCGGGTCCTGGTCAACGAGTTGTTCATCCCCGCCCGCTTCTTCCGTCTCGGGGAGATTGGGATGCCGACGGTGCGTTCGGTGGCGTGATAGACGAACACGCAGCCGCGTGGGATCCGGGACGAGGAGATGGCGCGCTGGACGAAGACCCCGTTGTCGTTGAACAGCTCCACCCAGTCGTTGTCGGAGATGCCGAGGTCGGCCGCGTCCTTGTCGTTCAGCCAGATCGGATAGCCGCCCCGGGACAGGGTCATCATCCGGTTGTTCTCGGAGTAGGTGGAGTGGATCGACCACTTCCCATGCGGGGTTATGTAGTTGAACAGCCTCCCACCCTGTCCCTCAGCCAGGGTCTGCTCCGTCTCGGAGAGCATGGTGTGGTCCGGCCGTGGCTTGTAGACGGGCAGATGCTCGCCCCATTGGAGGTATCGCTCGTGGTCGAGGTAGAAGTGCTGCCGGCCGGTGAGGGTCCTCCAGGGGATGAGATGCTCGACGTTGAGAGTGAACGGGGCGTAGGCCCGGCCCTTGGAGACGAGAGCCGACCAGGTGGGGGTGGTCAGGACCCGTCGTGGCTGGGCGACGATGGAGGCGAAGTCGTAGCGAACGTCTCGTTGGCCATCCCCGAGATGGCGGAGCATCCGCCCGGTCTTCTTTTCTTCGGCCTCGAAGGCCCGGTAGGCCAGCTCCCCGTTCGAGGCCGGGTCGAGGGCGAGGATCGCCTCGCAGACATCCCGATCACGCTCGAGGGAGGGCATCCCGATCTCCTGGCGCGACTGGCGCCTCACCAGCTCGTCATACATGTCCTCGACCGGGATCTTGAGACCGTGAGCAGCCACCCCATTGGCCCGCACCCCCGGTCCGAGGGACTTCATCCGCTCCGCGATCTTGGTGTAGTCACGGGTCACCACCCGGAACTTGGGCATCGTCTTGCCGGGGATCGCCTCGATCTCGCCCTGCCGCCAGTCCTTCACAGTTGGCTGGGCGAGCTCGTCCGCCGTGTCGTGAACCAGAGGGAGCATGACCACGTCCTCGACCGGGTCCGGGAGGTGTCGTTCGGCGAGCTCGGACACCTTGTC
>JBFYOJ010000006.1:0-7097 GCA_041303885.1 Acidimicrobiia bacterium
GACAAGTCCCAAACTCAGGATCCGGGCAACACTCGGAGCTCGACCTGGGCGAAGCGGAACCCGGTACAACTCGACAACCCGGTGAAACGGTGGTTGGGCCGTGCCAGGGAGAGCGGGACTCAGGAGAAGCACCGACCGCAGGTCCCGAGGCGTCTCGTTGTCCGCCCAGCCGTGTAGATCGCAGAGGCATTCGCCTCGCCAACGCAGTGATCGACCCCCCGCCTCCCGGCGGGGGGTCCCCTCTATTCCTTAGCGACAAGAGCTGCCATGAGGCAGCTCTTGTCGACGCGAGGCGGTCGCTCATTCTGCATGCCCACTCCGGAAAGTTGGGTCGTCGTGCTGTCATCAGCGGAACGGTCTTGCCCACCGAGCGCGGAATGCGTCTTGCTCCAACAGGGCGGATCCCGTCGAGTCTCGCCTTCGATTATCAGGCGACCAGTGGGGCCGGCTTGCTGCCCGAACCGGCACGAGAAGAAGGGGGCCGTCCGGGTGAACGGCCCCCTTCTTCGTTTGTGTATGGCTGTTCGGTCAGAACCTGCCCTGGATCGGGCGCAGCCCGGTGCCTCCGTTGGCCTGGTTCTCGAATCGCTCGACCAGATCGTCGAAGCGCTGTTCCCACATTGCCTGCTGCTTGGCCATTTGGGCAGCGTGCTGATTGGCCAGCATCCCGGCATACTCCTCATAGCGCTGTGAGGCGATATCGAGGCCGCGAACCGCATTCTGCAGCTCGAACCGGTACTTCTCGATGTTGAGGGTGGTTTCGGTGGCTGGCACTCGGGCGGCGGCGGGGACTTGGTTGGCCTCGCCACCGATGACCGAGAAGTTGGTGCCGGCCACGCCGGCTCCCAGACCGAGCCTGATCTTCTCGATGTTCAAGGAGACGTCGGATTCGGGCACTCGGGCGGCGGCGGGGACTTGGTTGGCCTCGCCACCGATGACCGAGAACGTGCTGCCTGCAACCGGCTGAGCAGCCGTCAGCGGGGATTCGTTCCCGCTGTTGAACGCGAAGACAAACCCGGCTGCGATGACGACGGCCAGGCCGGCCGCAGCCATCCCGAGGAACCGGCCGGAACGCCCGGATCCTGATGTGGTGCCAACATTCGTAGACATGATTCTCCTCCTGTCTCGACGAGGACCGTGTGTCCTTGTCGCCGGGATAGAGACGGGAGATGTCCCCCTGATACGAGATGTCATCCGATGCGCGAGAGTGGTGGTGTGCAAGTTGAGCGTTTGACCGAACCTGGCGCAGTCCTGGGTGAGGGCCCGGTGTGGGATACCGGGACCGGCACCCTGCTCTGGGTCAACATCCTCGATCGGGAGGTGCGCCGAACCGACCCCAGCACCGGGGCCACCGAGATCATCGACACCCCCTCCGCGGTGGGAGCGGTCGCCCTCGATCGGGACGGAGGGTTGATCGCCGCACTGACGGATGGGGTCTACCGGCGTGAGGGTGAAGCCTGGGACCGTCTGGTGGGCATCGAGGCCGGCGATCCCGGCACGCGGGCCAACGACTCCAAGTGCGATCCGTTCGGCAACTTCCTGGTTGGGACCATGGCCCGCACCGCCGATCGGCCGACAGGCTCGCTCTACCGGGTGAATCCCGACCTCCGGGTGGACGTCTTGCGAACCCGTCTGACAATCACCAACGGTCTGGCTTGGGTCGATGACACGTTGTGGCACATCGACACGCCTACCAGGCAGATCGTCGGGTTTCGCTATTCGCCGCAGGGTCCTCTGGGGGAGCAAGTGGGTGTGATCGATGTGGAGGCCAAGGGCGGACCCGACGGGATGTGTCTCGACGGCGAAGGTTGTCTCTGGGTTGCCATCTGGGGCGCGGGGACGGTGCGTCGCTACAGCAGAGACGGTCGGTTGCTCGCCGAGATCGCGGTGCCGGCCAGTCAGGCCAGCTCTTGTGCCTTTGGCGGGGCCGACCTATCACTTCTATTCATCACCACCGCCACAGAGGGCCTGGACCACCCTGAGCCGGAGGCGGGTGCCGTGTTCGTGGCGGAGCCGGGGGTCATCGGGATGCCGCCAGATCGGTTTGGCGGGTAGGTTGAGCCGATGAAGCTGATACTGCGACTGGCGATCACGATGCTCGGGGTCTGGATCGCCTTTTCCATCGTCCCCGGGCTCGACTACGAGGAGTTGTGGAAGCTGGCGGTCGTCGCCTTGCTGGTTGCATTGGTGAACGCAGTGGTCAAGCCGATCATGAACCTGTTCAGCCTGCCCCTCGTGGTCCTCACTCTGGGGCTGTTTCTCCTCGTGACCAACGCCCTGGCCCTTCAGTTGGTGATCTGGCTCTCCGCTCCGGAACGGCTCGACCTGGGGATCTCGTCGACCGGGTTCTTCTGGGCGACGTTCCTCGGGGCGCTGGTGATCAGCATCGTCCGCTTCGTCGCCGAGAAGCTGACCCGCGTCGACTGAGCGCCTCAACCCTTCCAGTAACGGAGTCGGGTCACCTTCAATCGGATCAGGACCGGATACTCCCGTGCGAAATCGGGCGGCGCCCACCCGAGTCGCACTATCGAGTTCTCGTACTTGGCCACGTAGGCAGGCACCTCATGAGCGGGGGTGGGAGCGGGATCCACGGAGGCGGTGGCTTCCAGGGTGAGGAACCCATCGCCCTGGGGATCGCTTCTCAGGTTGAACGCCACCTCGGGGTTGTCACGGATGTTGTTCAGCTTGCCCGCCCCGGCCTGGCTGTAGATGAGCAGGTCGTCACCGTCGCGGAGGAACCAGACGATCGAGCTCTGTGGCTGGCCGGAGGAGGTGACGGTGGTCAGCCAGCCAACCTGCTCCTCGTCGAGTTGCGCAGCGGCTTCAGGGCGAGTTTCCAACATGACGACAACTTAGCGACGGGATGAGTGGTCGGTTGTCACGGAGTCTCCACGCCCAGGACTCCGATCGAACCGAACATCTGGCGATAGTCATCGCCCTCGCTCGAGTTGAGGATCTGCCCCGAGGCAAGGTCGATGACCTCCACCCAGTTCCCGGTGTTCCGCCCCCATTTCGTGACATAACCCACGCCGGCGTCCTGGTTGAAGGAGAACGGTCCGTGCCACTGATCTTCCTCACCAGGCGGATGATGGACGAGCACCTGCAACGGGTTTCCACGCAAGACATACAGGCCGTGGGAGGTCATCTCATATATCTGGTCGCCTTCGACCGAGGTCCAGCCCCAGGCGAGGGCAGTCCCGCCGTCGGGGGCGAGGTATACCTCACCGATCGGCTCGTCGAGACGGGAAGAGATCTCCCACGGGGTGGTGTCGACGGTCAAGATCCCTAGCGGTGTCATCGTGACGGACCATGGGTCCTCAGTCGCATCGAGCTCGAGCTGCCGGGTGGCGACATGCAGCCGTCTCCCATCGGGGCTCAAGGCGGCGGATCGTTGCAGCATCATCCGGGTGGGGTCAATCGCACCGTTTGGCCCTTCTGGTGAGAACCGATGGTCGGTCAGCGTTCCGGTTTCCAGGTCGACCTCGGTGACGATGTCCCGGTCCGCCTGGACCACCAGGGCGCGTCTCCCATCTCCATCCAGGACGAAGACAGGAGCGGCGTGCAGGTATCCCGACCACGGCTCGCCATCGTCCGGCTCCAGGTTGCCGATGCGAATGCCGGGAAGGTCGATGGTTGCCACTGCTCCGGTATCGATCTCAGCGATCACGATCGATCCAAGCTCGATACCAACAGACGGGTCGGAACGGGCTCCGTATGTCAAGAATCGACGGTCGACCAGCTGGCCCACCCCCCACGCCGAGAACCCGGCAGGGAGCTCGGCAACGATCTCCGACGCGCTCATTCCCGTTTGCAGGGAACGGAGCTGCGTGCCGGTTGATCCTCCACTGCGGAGAAAGTAGACGGTCCCGTCGTCGGGGACCGACAACTCCGACTCGGCCCACTCCGGCCAAGCCCCAATCTGCTCCCAGGCCATCACGTCGATGAGCCGGATCTCTCCGGCCCCGGAGGTGTCGTCCCACGCGGTCGCTGCGAAGTAGTCCCCGTTGGGCGAGGGCTGGCCCCAGACGGAGTCGCCCATCGGGATCGGGACCAGGAAAGGAAGTGGTTCGAGGGTGTAGGGATCCACCCGGGCGATCATTGCCCGATCCACGTCGATGGTCGTGGGCGGTTGGGGACGAACTCCCGTCGAAGGCGCCGACTCGCCTTCGATGCTCGGTGTTGGGGCAAACACTCCGGGCGGAGCGGTCGGTTCGACCGCGGTCTCGGTGCAGGCGGCGAGCGTCAGCAGCAACCCGATCACCAGAGTCGATCGTCGTGGTCTCATCAGGCGCCTCCGCTGGTAGAGGCTATCAACGGGGTGTGTGCCCTGAAGTCTCAGAGGGAGACCCGCGCCTCATCGCCCGGGTGACCAAACCAGATCGGCTCGATGTGACTAGTCAGAGTGGTTTCTCCCATGCAACACCGGGTATTCAGGGCTGAAACACCGGGTCCCGTGTCGCCGGCTTCGCCCCCGGTTCAGCGTGACCGCGGCGATGCCGATAGCAGGGACGATGGCCAGGTCGAGGCGTCCAAATGCTTCCGGCCGATCAGGGGAACGAGGTCCGAACGTCGGACGACCTCTGGCGGTCATGATGGTGGTCGCCCTCGCCGTCTCCTTGCCCATGCTGGTGTTGCCGGCGAGCCCCGTCGAAGCGGCCACCTCCGCGCTCTACCTCAAGGCGACAGGGGTGCCCAAGGCCAGTCTGGGCGAAGTGACACCGACCGCGGGGTCCCTTCCCAACTACGACGCCAACCGGGACTCTGCTCCCGGTCTGCTCCTCCAGAAGACCAGCAAGGGATGGAAGGAGAACGATGCCAGCAAGCACGAGGTGTGGGTCTCGTCGACCACCGGGCAGGACATCGACGCGCAGGTGAGCCTCACTTTTTGGAGCGCGATGAAGGACTTCAACGACGAGAAGCGGGGCCGGGTCGAGGCCTACCTCCTCGACTGCAACGCAGCCGGGGCCAGTTGCTCGCTGGTGGGCCAGGCAGTGGCAGAGACGGAGCCGTGGTCGGAGTCTGGCAGCTGGAAGATGGCCATCCTCGAATTCGGCTCGGTGACCCACACCATGGCCGCCAACCGGGCCCTGGCGGTGAAACTCGTGGTCGGGGACGACTCGGACGACGACATGTGGTTCGCCTATGACACGACGACATACCCATCGCGGCTGACGTTCGAGACAGAGGACACTACGTCCACCACTTCAACCACGGTCACGACGACCACGACGACCACGACGACGGTGGCCACCACGACCACGATCGTTTCCGCCACCACGACTATCGATCGTCCCGGGAACCGCGGGTCGACTCCCCTGGGGCCGCCGAACGAGCCGACCACGACCACCACGGCTGCCTCCAGTACTTCGACCAGCACCACGGACCCCCCGGCCACCACCACCACCGAGCCCGGAGGTTCGACAACCACCACGATCCTGCTGGCCTCGGGCCCAGGCCCGGGGGGACCCGACTCCACCATTCCAGGACCGGTTGACGGCCGGGCCAACGAGCAGCTGAACACCTCCGAACCCGACCCCTCGGTGTCGGCTATGGCCGTCCCCGCGGCGGAGGGGACGTCCTCGAGCATGGGTGCGATGTGGTCGGGCTCCCTACTCGAACATCTCGAGCTGGTGATGCCGCCCTGGGCGGCGGGCGCGGTCACCTCGCCTCTGCTGATCCTCGGGTTCGTGATCGATGCAATGACCGACAGCGGAAGGGCGATCATGCTTCCGGTGTCTCTGCTCATGGCCGGGATCATCTGGATCATGTTCGAGAACCGGGCCTTCGCCCTGTCTTTCTTCGCCCGGGATCGCCGGGAGGAGGATGCAGACCGATGAGGGAGAGGCGTCTGTTTCGGTTTGGCCGGCGCGCGGATGACGGATTCTCCGAGCCGGATCCCGAAGTCGAGGCGAGCAAAGCACCTGCGGGTTGGCGCGACAGACGCAGCGGCCTGGTGGCCGGGATCGTCATCGCCCTGCTCGGCCTGGTCGTTTCCCTTGCTGCGGTGTTCACCTCCGCCCGCAGCTCGGTCCAGGTCGCCGAACTGGGCACCCGCGGGATCTACGACGAAGCGGTCCTGAGCGCTGCGGCCACCACCCGTAACCGGGCCGTCCAAGTCTTCCTGATCGAGTCGGCAGTTGGGGCAGGTGTGGCCGACGGCTCCGAGGTGACCAGCGCGGTGGAAGCGACGCAGGCCGGGGTTGCCGAGCTCGAGCGTCGGGTGGAGCGGCTAGGTGAGCGGATGGCCGAGCCCATCGCCCATGATGCCCTGCTCGAATCGAGCGGCGAGTTCATCGTGCGTGTGGAGTCAATCCTCGACCGGTTGCTCGAGGGTGGGGGCGTCTCCGAGCAGGAGCTGGAGTCGATGGACGCCAGCTACCGGGACCTGGCCGGGTTCCTGGCGGCGGATCGGAACCTCGTGGTGCGCGATCTCGAGCTGGCGCAGGAGGAGGCAGGGAGGATCGCCGACGCCTCCCGGTTCTTGGTCGCCTTCGTTGTCCCCCTCGGGGCCGTGGTGACGTTCCGACGCAGCATTCGACGTCGACAACGGCAGGTGGAGCTGGAACAGGAGCTGGTCAGACAGCGGGAGATTGCCCAGACCAAGGACGATTTCATCGCCGACGTCTCCCATGAGCTGAGGACTCCTCTGACCAGCATCTACGGATTCGCCTCCACCCTGCTCGACAGGGAGATCGCCGGCGATCCGGAGCTCACCACCGAGTTCGCAACCCTCATCGCCATGGAGGCCGACGAACTCAGCCGCATGGTCGACGATCTACTCACCGCGGCGCGCGCAGACGACGACGCCCTCTCCTTCAAGCGGGAGAAGGTGGACCCGAGAGTCGAAGTCGAGGCTGTGATCGCCCCGATGCGAGCGGTGGGGGTCGACATCTTGACCAAGATGGATCCCCACCCCATCAACGGTGATCGCATCCGGCTCCGTCAGGTTTTGCGCAACTTGCTCTCCAATGCGCAGAAGCATGGCCGGCCGCCCTTCGCAGTCACCGGTCGTGTCGAGCGACTGCGCTATGTGCTCGCGATCACCGACTGCGGCCCCGGAGTACCGGACGAGCTGGAGGGACGGCTCTTCTAGCGAT
>JBFYOJ010000007.1:0-19677 GCA_041303885.1 Acidimicrobiia bacterium
CCATCTGTCTGCGAACGCCTTGTTCAGGGTCTGGGTCCCTGCATAGTCGCGTAGATCGGTCGGGTTCATCGTCCCGAAGATGCGGACGTCCGGCCTCAGCCTCACGGTCTCACCGGTGGGAAGGTCGAGGGCGGCGTACCGGTCGAGGAGGCCATGCAGGGCGAAGAGAGTCTCGGCGCCGGCTGCGTTGAGCTCGGAGAGATTGAGCAGGGCCGGGCCGCGTAGCGCCCGGGTGATGTCGCCGTCCGCCCAGCGGCTCTCCGTGCCGCCCTTGCCATCCCCGTGGAGACGGGTGGAACCGATCAATGTCACATCCCGCACCTCGCCCGTGAGGGGGATGCGGAAGTAGGGGAGACCCATTGCCGCGGCGAACTGCTCGATGTCGTGGTCCTTCCCGGTTCCCATGTGCCCCCGGACGGCGACATGGAGCGGGATCAGACCTTCGGAGCCGGAGACTCTCGCCTGCTCGATCTGTGCGAAGCGATAGAGCATTCCCAGGTCGACGTAGTGGGGATCAGGCTCGGGGATCTTCCGCAACCGGAGGTCGAGGTCAGGGTCGGTCTTGGGGATCTCGAACTTCTTCAGTGTGATCGTCGGGCCCTCACCCGAAGGGTCCTCGAATACTGCTCTGTCAGGCAACGGATATCTCCTGGGTCGGTTTGAATTCGGACGCCCTCAGCCACCAGGTGTCCATGCCCCAGAGGGCGAGACTCCTGCGCAAGGCGTTTCTGGTCCCGTCGATCATCGCCTGGGCGAGATCTTCGGGCTGTGAGACGACTTCATGTCGGCGGTAGGCCTCGTCGACGGTGTGATCACCGATCCCGATGCCGATGACAGTGGTCCCGCTCGCCTCCACCGCCCCAACCGAACGTGTCAGCGCTTCCAGCGAGCCTCTGGTCATGCCGTCGGCGAGCACCATCAGCACCCGAACCTGTGCCCCGAGACGGGCCATGCGCTCAGCGGCATGGATGATGTTGAACTCGTCGACGTTTGCTGCCTTCTCGAACAGGGAGACCGGTGGCGAGGAGGTCGGGTCCCGTCGGGCCAGGGTGGAGGCCTGGCGAGGCTGGGCCGCCGTGTAGAACAGGCCGGCGAGCGCTGGTTCCGAGTCACGCCAGCGGCGCTCGAAGGGTTTGACCACGTAGTGATTCACAGTCGAGGTGAGGCGGTCTGCCGCCGTCCCATGGCTGCGGCGGAGTCCCGCTGTGGCCGCCGACCGCTTGCGCCGGTAACTGTCTTCGGTGTCGTCCGGGCGGGCCGCGAAGCCACGATTGAACAGTGCCACCTCGAAATCGATCTGCAACTCGTCGCAGAGGTGCGCCATGGTCCAGGCGCCGAGGAGGGCGGCGGGCATGGCCCAGGAGGTCCCCGCCCCCGCGCCCCTGCCAGGGCTGAGCATGGAGGCCGAGGCGTCGACGAGCAGGGACACTGCGTAGGTCCTTCGGGTGCGCGCGGCTCGTCGCTCGTAGAGGCGCTGATAGAGACCGGCCCCGATGAAGAGTGCTGCGTGTGGGGAGACATCTCCCTGGTCGAACCCCGAGCGCAGACCCCGGCGCTGATTGGCGGCGAACAGGGGGAACAGCTCGCCGGACACCTTCCGTTGGGCCACGCCCCATTTGTTGGCCGTCTCGCCCAGAGCTCTCTTGCCCTCCGGTGAAAACCGGGAGAAGGAGGCAGGGATCGGCCCGACAACCAGCTTTCCCCCCTGCCCGGTGGGGAGGAAGACGTCGGGCGCCTGGCTGACGCGGAGCAGCTGATCGGTGGACTCCTCGTCGGCGACCTCGGAGGCACCCTTGCGGTCAGAGGCGCCCGAGCGGGATTCGGCGGATCGCCTCGTTTCCTGATAGGACTCGGCATCACTCACGATGGGTGAGGTCATCCGCACCGCGTCCACCCCTTCCTGGGCCTTCTCGGCGTCGGCCTGGGCCGCGTGCTGCTGCTTGGCGTGGGTTGTGTTGGCCTGAACCTCGGTGATGAGCCCATGGGTGCGGGCTATCGCCTCCAGCTCGAGGGCGAGTTGGGCCACATCCCAGGGGTCGTCCGCCTCGGCGGCCATCTCACAATGATGGCTGGCGTCGTCGATGGCGACCGCGGCCCTAGCGTCGAATCTGTGCTCGAGCACCTCCCGATCGACGTAACCGCCGGTGAGGAGAAAGCAGCCGAGAACGAACTGGCTCAGCGCACCGGAGCGGGCGATTGCCTGGCTCAGCGATGACAGGTAGAGGTCGGACAGGACCGAACGGGCCCCAGGGTACGCCGCCAGACCTTGTGCCTCTTGGCGGGCGTCCTCCAATGAGAAGAAGAGGACCTCGGCAACCGGCTTGTTGGTCCGCTCCAGGGCCGTGAGCAGGTCCACCTTCACCTCCGGGGATATCTCGGCGTCGACGGGCCAACCTTCAGGCAGCTCCCTGATCTCGTCGAGATTGGTCGACACCAGGTGCATCACCTCGTGCAGAGCCGAGGCGATGGCCACCTCGTCGGGCGTGACCGGGGCGTTGCGGAGGTACGCCGCCTGGAAGATGCGTGGGTCGCACACGACCTCGTCGTTGGACGCGGCTGCCTCCGATCCGAGGCGGACTCGAAGATTCGGGTTCTTGGCGAGAGTCCGGGCGAAGCGGGTCACCGCAGGCGCGACTCGCTGGTAGCGGCTCACCACCGCTTCGATTGCCTGGTCTTCCGGCCCGATCAGGTCGGCGAGGAAGGTCTGGTCGCGTCCACGCATAGCGGGCCATTGTCTCATAGGTGTCAAACCACGCCTTCTAGGGGTATTTGTATGGGCGGGGGGCCCATACACTCCCGCTGTGCACTACGACCTGACCACCCTCCCCAACGGGCTGCGCGTCCTCACCGAGCCCATGCCGTCACTTCGCTCGATTGCCCTCGGCTGCTGGGTCGACACCGGGACCCGTGACGAGTTGCCCAACGAGCAGGGGGCGTCCCACTTCCTCGAGCACCTCCTCTTCAAAGGCTCGGAGAAGCTCTCCGCCCGGCAAGTCTCGGAGATATTCGACGCAATCGGGGCGGAGTCGAATGCCTTCACATCGAAGGAGAGCACCTGCTACTGGGTCAGGCTCCTCGATCAGGACCTCGCCACCGGTTTCGACGTATTGGCGGAGATGATCCAGCGGCCGGCCTTCCGGCAGAATGAGATCGACGCAGAGCGCCAGGTCGTGATCGAAGAGATCAACATGAATGACGACGATCCGGACGACGTCTCGTTCGAGAACTTCAGCACGGCGGTCTTCGTCGACCATCCTCTGGAAGCGCCGGTCCTTGGGACCCGGGAGTCGATCCGGGGAATGTCACGGGACGACATCCTCGGCTATTGGAAGCGCCGCTACGGGGCGGGCTCCATGGTGGTGGCCGCGGCCGGATCGGTCGACCATCAGGGACTGGTCGACATGGTGGCAGAGCGATTCGGCGATTGGTCCGGCGAGACCGTCGACCATGAGCACGGGCCCGCCGCACCTGCGCCCGTCGTCAAGATGACCCATCGTGACACCGAACAGGCGCACATCGTCATCGGTGGCAAAGGATTCACACGCAGCGACGAGCGTCGTTGGGCGTTCGAGGTGCTCAACCACGTCATGGGTGCGGGCATGTCCTCCCGTCTCTTCCGCGAGATCCGTGAGGAGCGGGGCCTGGCCTACGCGGTCTACGGGTTCAAGATCGCCTACGCCGATGCCGGAGCATGGGGGGTCTACATCGGCACCACCCCTCATCAGGTGGACACGGCGATGAAGGTGATCAGGGACGAGCTGGCCAAGGTTGTCGATGAGGGCATCACCGCCGAGGAGCTGGAGCGGGCGCAGGGATCGATGCGGGGTGGTCTGGCCCTGGCCCTCGAGGACCCGAATAGCAGGATGGTTCGTCTCGGTCGCGATGAGCTCTCCGGGTTGCCTCACCTCTCGGTCGATGAGAGGCTGGCGAAACTAGAAGCCGTCACTCTCGACGATGTCCGGTCGATCGCGACCGACCTGTACACCGGTGAGCGGATGATCGGGGCGGTTGGGCCCTTCGAAGAGGGCGCGCTCGATCAGTACCTGGCGGTCTAGCCGCCGCTCGAATCGAAGCGGAGTGATCTGGGCCTTTCGCCGAAGTCGATGACACCGGCGGCGGCATCGGTAGTGCGCTGAATGACGAGGGCGCCACCGAGTTGGCTTTCATCGATGTCGACCGGCCAGCCTTCGACGCGAATGGCGTGGACCGGGCCGGCAAGCGACCTCCACAGGGTGGTCCCATTCCCTTGCAGGATCTCGATCATCCCGGCGGCGTTGCCTACCGGTGCGAGATCCGCCCCGGGGCGGTCTGACTGGAAGACGGCCGAGTGAGTGAACGAGGCTGCCGCCAGCAGGATCCCGGCGATGGACAGAATCAGGTTGCGGGCGCCGAGCACTGCGGGCATTCACAGGCACGCTAAGGACTCGGCTGTCGGTTCACACTGCCAATTCGACGAACTGCGAAAGGACTAGTCCGAACACCAGGAAGAATGCGGTGACGGCAAGGGCGAGGCCCAGTGGGCGGGACCCGCGTCTGCTCGCGACCCGGGCAACGGTGAAGCCAAGGACGACCCAGAGAGTCACATCGAGCGGCCAGGCGACGATCACATGATCGGTCAGTACGCCGATCACGGCCGATATCGGGCCCCCGGCGTAGAGAAGGGTGAGCCCGAGGGTCTCGCACGCACCGGTGCAGGTGTCCTGGTTGATCAGGGTTAGCCCGATGGCAAAGAAGATGACGCCGAAGCCGAGGAGGAACGCCGTCGACAACGCGGCGTCACGACATCCGATCCCATCCTGTTGGCTCGCCACGAGGTGTCGATGGTAAGACCAACCACAGCCCTACCGGACAGGTACCTTTTGGCCTCACTCTCCTCGGAGGACTGATGGAACTGAGTCAAATTCTGCTGGTACTGCACATTGCCGCTGCCGGGACCTGGCTCGGAGCCAACGTGGTCCAGGCTGTGGTCCCCTCGATGGCTGCCAAGCAGGGCTCCCAGGCGGCTGCCGGCTGGTACCGGGTCACGGCCGACCTGTCCTCGAAGCTGTACATGCCGGTGGGCATCGTGGTGGCGGCCACCGGGATCTGGATGGTCCTCGACAGCGAGAGCTACGGCTTTGCCGACCTCTTCGTGAGCATCGGGTTCGCTGTGATCATCATCGGTGCCTTGCTCGGCAAATTCGTCTTCGAGCCGGGTGCAGAGCGGGCTGCACTGGCGATCGAGAGCGGGGATCAGGCGGCGATCAAGTCGGCGGCGGGGCGGATGGCCACCTTCGGGACCGTCGACACCCTGCTGGTGTTGTTCGCGATCGTCGCCATGGTCGTCAAGCTCGGGACGTGAGCATGCGTTGCCCTTGAACCGGAGAGCCGTCGCCGTCCTGGTGCTCGTGGCCCTTGGTGCCTGCAGTCCGGGTACCGGCGCCGGGCCAGGAGGACCGGGGGCCAAAGGAATCGAGGACGAAGGGTCCGGTTCCACCCTCGCCACCGAGCCGGCGTTCCAACTGTTGGGCAAGGTCGTGGATCAGGAAGGGCTCCCCGTCCCCGAGGCCATCATCACCGCTGGCGATTCGGTGGCGATGAGCGCCCCGGACGGCTGGTTCGACCTGGCTCTGGCGGCGACAGGCTCGATTTCGGTCGGCAAGCCGGGCTGGCTGGGCAGCGAGGTCGAATGGGATGGGTCGTCGGGCTTCATTGAGGTGCCGATCGAGCCGCGACGTCTCAGAGGCCTGCGGGTGGCAGCAGACGTGGCGGGCGACGACGCCGAGTTCGCCGCGATCCTCGACCTGGCCGAAGCGACCGCCGTCAACACGCTCGTCTTCGACACCAAGCAGGAGGGCGGGCGCGTGCTCTATGACACGTCGGTGACGGCTGCACACGAATCCGGGGCCGTGGTCAATGCCTACGACCCGGTCGAGCGGATACGACAGGCCCATGAGCAGGGTCTCTACGCGATCACCCGGATCGTGACGTTCGAGGATTGGTATTGGGCCGAGGCGCGCCCGGAGGAGGCGTACGAGGGCGGATGGATCAACCCGACGGTCACCGCCGGGTGGGAATACCCCCTGGCACTTGCAGAGGAGGCTTGCTCCCTGGGCTTCGACGAGATCCAGTTCGACTACGTGCGCTTCCCATCGGAGTCGACGGCGAAGGCCAGCGGTCAACTCGACATGACCCAGGCCGAGCGAGTCACGGTGATCGAGGGTTTCCTGCGAGAGGCGAGATTGCGATTGCACGACATGGGATGTGCGATCAGCGCCGACGTATTCGGGATCGTGGTGTCGGCACGGGACGACCAGGGAATCGGCCAGCGGCCGGAGGAGTTGAGCCGGCAGCTCGACGCGTTCAGCCCGATGGTCTATCCCAGCCACTACTCGGACGGTTGGCTCGGTCTCGACGAGCCGAACGACCACCCATACGACGTGACCTCGGACGCCGTCGACGATGCATTGGATCGGATCGAGCCAGGTGTGATCCTCCGCCCCTGGCTCCAGGCGTTCTGGTGGACCAATGAGCAGATCAGGAGGTCGATTCAGGCTGCCGAGGATCACGAGGTCGGTTGGTTCCTCTGGAATGCGGTGAGCAACTTCTCCCGTTCGGCGATCCCCACCGATGCCGAGGTCGAGGGGTGACCGACTCGCTCTGGCCACACCGTCCGGTGGCATCCGTACCATCGCCTCGATGACAGCCATGCTCGAGGTAGGGGTTCAACTCCCCGAGGTGGAGCGCGAAGTGCGGTGGCCGGAGATCCGTGAGATGGCCCGAACCGCCGAAGCGGCAGCGCTCGACTCGCTGTGGGTGGGTGATCACCTCCTGTTTCGTGACCCGATCACCGGCTCCCGCGGCCCGTGGGAGGCGTGGTCCCTCCTGGCCGCGCTCGGCGAAGCCACCGAGCGTGTCCTGATCGGCCCGCTGGTGGCCTCCACTTCGTTCCACAGCCCGGCGATGATCGCCAAGAAGGCCTCCACGGTGGACGAGATCAGCGGGGGACGCTTCGTGCTCGGGCTCGGGGCGGGTTGGAACCGGGCCGAATACGAGGCGTTTGGGTTCGCCTACGACCATCGTGTCGCGCGCTTCGAGGAGGCGTTCGAGATCATCACCACCCTGTTGAGAGAGGGATCGATCGACTTCTCCGGCCGTTTCTACTCGGTGCGTGAGACCGAGTTGCTGCCACGGGCGCGGCCAGGTATGCCGCTGATGGTCGGGAGCAACGGGCCGCGCATGCTGCGAGTCGCAGTGCCGAAGATCGACATGTGGAACACCTGGTACACGTGGTTCGGCAACCGCCCCGAAGGCCTGGCACCGCTGATGGCCGAGGTCGATGCGGCTTGCCGGGAGACGGGCCGGGCCCCGTCGGAGGTCAAGCGAACCGCAGCCGTGTACCTCCAGTTCGAGCGCGGCTCGGGTCGGATAGCCGGCAGCACCGAGCGCCCCGAGGTCGTCCCCATCAGCGGGCCCAGGGAGGCGATGGCGGAGGCGCTGGCCGGCTTCTCCGCGGCAGGAATCAGGCATATCCAGGCCGTCCTCGACCCGATCGATGCTCGTTCGATCGAGGAGTTGGGCGAGGTCGTTCGGCTGATTCGCTGAGTCGGGCCGACCGGTCCCGGCGATAGGATCGGTCTCCGCATCTGGAGGCATGTCATGGCGAATCTCAGTATCACCCGGCTGGGGCACGGCGGCGTCCTCTACCGGTCGCCCGGCGACGCGTGGATCTGGGTGGACCGATGGTCCGGGTCCCCCAACTACGCCGAGGCGTATCTGGCGCCGGAGAAGGTGAGTGTGGTCGCCCCGACTCACTGTCACTTCGATCATGTAGGCGACGATTGCGCCGACCTGGTCGAGTTGGCCCGCTTCGACGGGGCAGCCGTGATCGGGTCCCACGAGATGTGTGTGTGGCTCGGGGGGCGTGGGATCGAGGCGACCGGGATGAACAAGGGTGGGACGGTCGAGACGGCGGGCATCCGCTTCACCATGGTCCATGCCGACCACACCGGTGGGGCAACCCTCGGCTCGGGTGGTGATCAGGTCACTCGCGACTTCGGCGCTTGGGGCTGGGTAGTGGAGTTCGAGGACGGCACCATCGTCTACCAGTCGGGTGATACCGACGTCTTCGGTGACATGGGTCTGATCGGTGAGCGTTTCAACCCGGAGATCGCGGTGCTACCGATCGGCGGTCACTACACCATGGGACCGGACGGTGCCGGGATGGCTGCCGAGATGCTCGGTGTCTCCACTGTGATCCCGGTCCATTACGCCACCTTCCCGATCCTGGCCGGCACGCCGGACGAGCTTCGCACGCACACCAAGGCGGAGGTGGTGGCCTTGGAGCCCGGAGAGACCTGGGGTCTTTGACTCATCCGGCGCCGGAGAGCGGCGCCGGGGATGGTCGCTGCAACGACCTGATCGTCAGCACGATGAAGAAGAAGACGATCGGGATGACCGCCATCGTGGCCGATCCCGAGGTGTTGGCGTAGTAGCTGACAATCAGTCCGAGGACCACCGAGACGACCCCGATCCCCGCGGCGGTCACCATCATGCTCGGGACCCGCCTGACGAGGAGGGCTGCCGTAGCCGGGGGGCCGACCAGGAGCCCGAACACGAGCAGGGTCCCCACCGTCTGGAACGACCCGACG
This sequence comes from Acidimicrobiia bacterium, assembly GCA_041303885.1. Classification (GTDB taxonomy): domain Bacteria; phylum Actinomycetota; class Acidimicrobiia; order Spongiisociales; family ZC4RG35; genus JARDZU01. The sequence goes on from JBFYOJ010000007.1 coordinate 8,631, forward strand.
ATGGACAGGGTCATCAGGGAGAGCAGGGCAATGTGTGCGAGCTGGGGCCGCAGGCCCAGCAGGCGGGCCTTCTGCTCGTTGAAGGACAAGACGAGGAAGTGGCGGTACAGAAAGCCCGACACCGAAAGGACCAGGGCTGCCACCACGGCGAGGACGACCAGGTCGTCATTGGTCACTCCGAGCACATCGCCGAAGAGGATGGTGGTGAGACTCCCGGTGAAAGAGTCGATGCTCGAGATCAGGATGACCCCGAGGCCGAGCATCCCGACGAAGAGCAGGCCGATGCCGGTGTCCTCCGAGAACCGGGTCTGGCGATGGACCAGGTTGATCCCTCCGACCATGACGATGGCGGCCAGGACCGCTCCCAGCATCACGTTGAAGTCGAAGATGATCGCCAGGGCGATGCCGGGGAGGACCCCATGGACGAGGGCGTCGCCGAGGAAGGTCATCCCCCGGATCACGACCCAGGTCCCGACCACCGCCAGGGCGATCGCGGCCAGCACCCCGCCGATCAGGGCGCGTTGCTGGAAGGCGAGTTGGAAGGGCTCGATCAGCCAGTCCATGCCGCTCCCACCGTAGACACGATCAACCGAGGCTCGACGCCACACGCTGGGCGTTGGTGACCAGCATCCCGGCCAGGGTCTCTGCTCCCGACCCGGGGGGCCCGAGCGACTCCGTGAACAGCTCGACCACCTCGACGTCTTCTCCCAGCTCTGCGGCGAGGGCGTCGGCGAGGTTGGTGGGCGATGAGGTCTCGGCGAAGATGACCCGGACATCCACTTCCTCCATGGCCTCGACCAACCCGGCCAGCTCGGCGGAGCTGGGCTCGGCGAGGGTCGACCCGCCCGGGATGATCACTCCGATCACCTCGAATCGGTACCGGTCGGCGAAGTAGCCGAACGCCTCGTGGTTGGTGACCATCCTGCGCGAGCCGGGCGGGACCACTGCGAGGATCTCTGCGATGTTGCTGTCGGCGGCCGCCATCGCGGAGACGTAGTCCCCGGCTCGCTCACTCCATGAGCCGTCGGGGTTCTGCCCGGTGAGGGCATCCGCCAGGGCGACCGCAGCGTCGCCGGCTCTGATCGGGTCCATCCAGAAGTGGGGATCGTTGCCTTCACCGCCGACCAGCATGATTGGGTCGACCAAGGGCCCGAGCTCGATCACAGTCGTCCCCGAGACGGCGGCCGAGTCGAGCACGTCGATGAGGCCCTGCTCCAGCCCCAGCCCGTTGGCGACCACAAGGTCAGCCCCGGCAATGAGTGTCGCCTGCTGCGATGACGCCCGGAAATCGTGGGCATCGACCCCGATCGGGATCAGGACCTCGACGCGCCCTTCCTGATCGACCACGTGTGTCGCGATGTCCCCGAGCACAGAAGTCGTGGCGACCACGAGGATCTCGTCGTCTTCGAGCCCGGCCCCGCCGTTGCACGCGGCGAGAAGCGCCGCCAGAGTCAATGCGGCGACGAGGATCCATCGCCCCGAACCGGGGGAGTCGGAAGACATTTGCCTATCCCGGTCCCACTCGTATAATGAGAATCATTATCAGAAAGCCTAGGGCGCCGCTCCGGAAAGTGTCAATCCAGGACCGGCTGGTCGAGGAGCGGCTGGCCGAATCAGGCGTCCGCTACACCGGCGGGAGACGCCATGTGGTTGCGGCTCTCGAGCGTGCCGGTGGGCCGATGTCGGCCGCCGAGCTCCATGAGACGCTGCAGGGCAAGGTCCCCGTCTCGTCGTTGTATCGGACACTGACCGTGCTGGAGGGGTCGGGGGTGGTCGAGCCCCACCATGGGGCCAAGGGGATCACCCGGTACGAGATTGCGGAGTGGCTGGCCGGGCATCATCACCATCTGGTCTGCATCGACTGTGGGGCTGTCGAGGACGTCGAGCTTCCCGCGAGGTTGGAGAGCCAGCTCGAGGCCCTGGTCGGACGGGTGTCCGATCTCTCTGCCTTCTCAGCGAGCGGGCATTCCCTCGAAGTCGACGGTCGCTGCGCCAGGTGCGCATGAGCTCACCAGCCATCATCGCCAGTGACCTCGTCCTGGCCTACGGTGCCAAGGTCGCCATCGACAGATCCTCCTTCGTCATCCCGCGTGGCGGGATCACCGCCCTGATCGGCCCGAACGGCTCGGGCAAGTCGACCCTGCTGGCGGCGATCGCCGGGTTGATCGAGCCGGTCTCCGGCGGCATCGAGGTCGTCGCGGCCAACGGGGAGGAGCAGCGAATCGCCTTCGTGCTGCAGAGCACCAAGGTGAACGACTCGCTCCCCGTGACGGTGCGGGAGGTGGTGACCATGGGCCGCTATGCCACGACCGGGGCTCACGGGAGGCTCGGATCCGATGATCTCGACGCGGTGGACCGTGCCATGGCGAGGATGGGGATCAGAGAGCTGGCCCACCGTCAATTGAGCGAGCTGTCAGGTGGCCAGCGCCAGCGGGCGTTCGTGGCGCAGGGTCTTGCCCAGGATCACGAGATCCTGCTCCTCGATGAGCCTCTGACCGGGTTGGACCTGACATCGGCCCAGGGCATCGACGACGTCATTCACGACGAGACACAGACCGGGTGCACCATCGTGATGACCACGCACGACCTGGCCGAAGCCCATTACGCCAATCACGCCCTGCTCATGGCCGGGGAGGTCGTCGCCTCGGGCGCGCCAGAAGACGTGCTCACCATGCACAACCTGACTTCGGTGTACGGCCCGCACCTTCTACACATGGAAGGGGAGAGTCTCTTCATCGACGACCCGGCTCATCGACCCGTGCCGGGGCGGCATCTCCACCGGGATCGATCGGTTTGAAACGGCGGCTCAGTGCCTGCCGCGGGGGCGCTCCTCACGAGGCTTGGCCTCGTTGACCTTCAGGTTGCGGCCGTTGTAGTCCGCCCCGTCGAGCTCCTCGATGGCCCTTGCACCCGCCGAGTTGTCCATCTCGACGAACCCGAATCCACGGGAGCGACCGGTCTCGCGGTCGTTGATGATCGCAGCAGAATCCACCGTGCCGTACTCGCCGAAGAGTGCTTCGAGGTCCGCAGCGGTGGTGTTGAAGGGAAGGTTCCCAACATAGATGTTCATGACGTCCCGTCATCCTTTCTCATGAAGGGCCTCTTGGCAGCCCTTCGCCGTGTTGTCCGGTACGACCCTGCGCTCGATCCGGTCGCAATGCAGACGGGAAGCCAACGAGTCGCCGCCGAAGCAGCGGGCGGAAATCTAGTGGAAAATGAATCTTCGCGTCGCGAATCGGGCTCTCAGCTCTCGGAGATCGTGACCCTGTTGATGACTACCTCGCTCTGGGGGCGGTCGTTGCGATCCGTCGCAGTGGTGGCGATGGAGTCCACCGTCTCGATCCCGGAGGACACCTGGCCGAAGATGGTGTACGAGTGAGGGAGCCCGACTTCCGTGTGGCAGATGAAGAACTGGGAGCCATTCGTGTTCGGCCCGGCGTTGGCCATGGCCACTGTGCCCCTCGCGTAGGTGCCAGGCCCTTCGAGCTCGTCGCGGAACTTGTAGCCCGGTCCACCCGACCCGGTTCCGGTCGGGTCGCCACCCTGGATCATGAAGTTCTCGATGACCCGGTGAAACACGACTCCGTCGTAGTACCCGTCGCGGGCGAGGAAGACGAAGTTGTTGACTGTCTGCGGTGATCGAGCGGGGTCCAGGTCGATGACGATCTCACCGTGGTTGGTGTCGAGCATGGCCTTGTAGCTGCTGGCGAGGTCGATGGTGAGCTCGGGCGGGGATGGGTATTGCTTGGGCAAGGAAGGTTCCTCTCTGTTTCCGTCGTTGTTGCTCAGGCGATCGTGAGGGCCCCGACATGAGACGGGGTGTTGCCGGGTCTCCACTTGATCGAACAGCCCATCGAGGGCCATTGCTCACTGGAAACCGGCTCACCGGCGAGGAGGGCGTCGACCGCGGCCCTCAGATCGGAGCCGTTCGCCGGGACACCCATGTTTGGCCGGGTCTCGTCGAAGCGGCCGCGGTAGACGAGGTTGTGGTCGGAGTCGAAGAGGAAGAAGTCAGGGGTGCACATCGCGGTGTATGCGGCGGCGACACTCTGGTCTTCGTCGTAGAGGTAGGGGAAGGTGTAGCCGTAGGTCTCTGCCTCGATCTTCATCATCTCCGGAGAGTCGTCCGGGTAGGCGGCCGGGTCATTCGCCGAGATCGCGACGATGCCCAGGTCACGTCCGGAGTAATCACGCCCGAACTTGGCGAGCTGGTCCCGGACATGCTGCACATAAGGGCAGTGGTTGCAGATGAACATCACGAGAAGCCCCTTGCTCCCGGCGTAATCGGAGCTGGACACGAGATCGCCGCTGATCACGTCGGGCAGGGTGAAGGCCGGGGCACTGGTCCCGAGTGGGAGCATCGTCGAGGTGGCAGCCATCCTCCGAGTCTACGAGGCCGACCCGCCAACCCGATGCTCCGCTCCCGTGCCCGGACGAGTCAGGATGCCAGCTCGCGGATCACGTCTCCGAAAGACTCGATGCTCGCCGGCAGATGGACATCGGGGAGGGCCACGATCGAATGACGCGCGCCTGCCTCCCGGTAGGCGGCGAAATGACCCAGTTGGTCCCCGGGTGTGCCGGCCCGGTGCCGGGCTGCGTACTCCTCGGCGGTCACGTTGCGGCCGCGGAGAAGGTCGATCCGTTCCCGGAGCGCCGCCCGATCGGGGGCGGTCATCGCGTTGACGAGGTGGGTCACCTCGACATCGCCGGGATCGCGGCCGAGCTCGGCGCAGTGCCGTCTGAGGACCTCGACCTTGCGCGCCACGACGTCGGGTCGCCCAAAGAGGTTGCAGGCCTGGGCGTGGCGGGCGACGAGACGGAGGGTCTTCTCCTCGCCGGACCCCCCGATCAGGACCGGGATCCGCTCCTGAATCGGTCGCGGGTAACAGGTCAGGTCGGTGGCGGAGAGGACCTTGCCTTGAAACGAGGGGCTGCCCTTCCCCCACAGCAGGGGGAGGAGGGCAAGGGTGTCCTCCAGCAGGGCATAGCGCTCCCCGGTTGCGGGGAAGGGTATCCCGTAGGCCAGATGCTCCTTCTCGTCCCAGGCGATCCCCAGACCGAGGTTGGCCCGTCCACGACTGAGGACGTCGAGGGTGGCAATCATCCGGCCCAGGACGACGGGATGGCGATGGGTGATACCGGTGACCAGGGCCCCGAGCCGGATGCGGTCGGTGAGCCCGGCCAGATAGGCGAGAGTGGTGTACGCCTCGGGCATGTCTTCCCATGCCCTCCCCACCTGGGGGATCTGTCGGAAGTGATCCATCACCCAGAGATCCCGAAAGCCGGCTGACTCGGCGCGTCTTGCGATCGCGCCCAGCCTTTCCGGCAGCTCGACGGGATCGACACCCCAGTCGAACCGGTTGACGACGAGACCGAAGCTGTGCCCCCCGTTGCCTGACCGGGGCGGCCCGCTCCTGGTCGTGGCGATCTCGCTCGTGACCAGGGTGGTCTGCTGCTCGTGATGCACCTGGTCGAACCCGTCGTCGCTCAACTCGGACTGCACTCCCTTGAAACGGTTGAGTTGCCTGGCAAGGACAGTCTTTGGTATCGGTCGAGCCCGTTGCGAGTTGCGACGTTCGACCTCGGCCGGGAGTGCGGTGAACACGATCGCAAAGGCAGGCATGCCCGCTCCGTGCGCCATCGTGACCCATCTCCGCCGGCTCTCCCGCTCATACCCGAGGGTGTCGATCACCGTGGTCAGCTTTCGGCCGACCCGGGCGGTGACAATCTGCTCCAGGACCGAGAATGCCGCCTTGCTCGCCTGTTGGTCGTCTTCTCCCGCCCCGACCATCGCCCGAAGCCGGTCGGAGGAGACGATCTCGGTCCCGTGGAAGGTCTGGTCCGCCCAAGTGGACTTCCCCGAGCCGGAAGGCCCGACCAGCACCACCAGGCACGGGGTGGGGAGACTGAGTTCCATGCGGATGTTTCTAGTGGATGGATCGGTAACCTGAGCGGGTGAGCGCTTCACCATCGGCCCCCTTCGGCCATGTCGCCACGGCGATGATCACCCCCTTCAGCACCTCGGGGGAGGTCGACCACGAGAAGGCCTGGCGGCTGGCCCGGTATCTCTCGGACAACGGAAGTGACGCCCTCGTCGTGACGGGCACCACCGGCGAGTCGCCGACACTGACCACGACCGAGAAGCTGGCCCTGTACAAGACCGTGGTCGATGCCGTGGCGGAGAAGGACACCTTCGTCATCGCCGGAACCGGCAACTACAACACTGCGGAATCGGTCGGGTTGACAGCAGCTGCGGCCGATCTCGGGTGCGACGGAGTGCTCGCGGTCACGCCGTACTACAACAAGCCGAGCCAGGCCGGGCTGATCGCCCACTTCACGGCGATTGCCGACGTCGGCCTCCCGGTGATGCTGTACAACATCCCCGGTCGCACCAGCAGGCTGATCGAGGTGGATACGCTGGCCCGCCTCGCCGAGCACGAGAACATCGTGGCGGTAAAGGACGCGGTGGAGAGCATCGATTTCACCAGCCGGACGGTGAATCGGATCCCCGGGTTCCCCGTCTACTCGGGTCAGGATTCGCACACCTGGCCCATGATCGCGGTGGGAGCAGTCGGTGTCGTCTCGGTGATCGCCCATCTGGCGGGTCGCACCGTGGCTGCCATGGTCGCGGCCGGTCTCGCCGGGGACGTCGACGAGGCCCGCCGGCTCCACCATCTCCTCTTGCCTCTATGTGAGGCATGCTTCCTCGAGACCAACCCTGCACCGGTGAAGGGCGCCATGGACCGGCTCTGGGAGCCGGTGGGCGGAGTCCGGTTGCCACTGGTCGACGCCTCCGAGGAGACGCTGGTCGCGGTCGAGAAGGCCGTCGGCGCCGTCCAGGGCCTGTGAGCGTCTCGGTCACTTTCCTCGGCGGTCTGGGTGAGATCGGTCGCAACTGCGCCGCCATCGAGATCGACGGGAAGATCGCCCTCATCGACTGCGGACTGATGTTCCCCGAGGAGGACATGCTCGGGGTGGACCTGGTCTTCCCCGACTGGTCGTGGCTGGTCGAGCGACCCGACGACGTCGAGTGCGTGATCCTCACCCACGGCCACGAGGACCACATGGGGGCGCTCTCCTATTTCCTCCGGGACCTCAACGTGCCGGTTTACGGGACCCGGTTCTCGGTGGAGCTGGCGCGAGCCCGGATCGAGGAGATGGGGGTCGACGCCGATTTGCGCCAGGTCGAGACCAAGAAGTGGGTCGATCACGCCCCGTTCCGGTTCCAGCTGATCCCGGTCTCCCACTCGGTGCCTGACGCCTCGGCCGTCGCCCTGGAGACACCTGAAGGTGTGATCCTCCACTCCGGCGACTTCAAGCTCGATCCGACTCCGATCGACGGCGTCCCGACCGACCTCCCCGCACTGGCAGGTCTGGGACGGCGCGGGGTGCGTCTCCTTCTCGCCGACTCCACCAACGCCGAGAAGCCCGGTTTCGAGGCATCGGAGAGCTCGGTTGGAGAGCCGATCGCCGATGTGATCCAAGACGCCCCCGGACGCGTGATCGCCGCTTGCTTCTCCTCCCACATCCATCGGGTGCAGCAAATCGTGGATGCCGGCATCAAGGACGGGCGCAAGGTGGCCTTCTTCGGCCGCTCGATGCATCGCAACACGAGCATCGCCGCCGACCTCGGGCTGCTCGAGGTCCCCAAGGGGTCGTTGGTCGACATCAAGGAGATGGGCGACCTGCCCCCGGACCGGCAGCTGTTGGTCACCACGGGGAGTCAGGGCGAGCCATTCGCCGCCCTGTCGCTCATGTCGCAGGGACGACACAAATTCGTCGAGTTGGGCGAGGACGACACGGTGCTGATCTCGGCCAAGCCGATCCCCGGCAACGAGACGGCTGTGTCGAAGGTGATCTCGAACCTGATCCGGCGAGGCGCCAACGTGGTGCACGGCACCAACGCCCATGTCCACGTCTCCGGCCATGCCAACCGCGACGAGTTGCTCACGTACATCAACCTCGTGCGTCCCCAGGCGTTCGTCCCGGTGCATGGCGAGTATCGCCATCTGCACGCCCACGCCGAACTGGCCAGGCGGATGGGAGTCCCTCACGTCGACGTCCTGGAGGACGGGGACCGGGTGATCATCAAGGGGAAACGGACGATGGTGGAGCGGCGGGCGGTGCCTGCCGGATACGTGTATCTGGACGGGTCGGCGGTGGGCGACGTGCAGTCGGGTGTGCTCCGTGACCGGTCTCATCTCGCCGACGAGGGAGTGGTCGTGGTCACCGTCGGGATCGACCACGACACCGGCGAGATCGTCTATGGCCCGGACCTGGACAGCCACGGCGTGATGGACGACCCGAGTGCCGTCCTGGCCAAGGCGGCCGACGCGGTCACGGCAGCCATCAACGAGCGCGCATCCGGGCGCTCCGACCTCGGCGAGCTGCAGAAGACGATCCGCCAGGAGACGGGCCGGGTCATCCGAGCCGAGACGGCGCGCCGCCCGGTGGTCGTTCCCGTGGTGATGGAGCTCTAGGTCTGTTAGGGGCCCCCGTCGAAGGGCCGAACGCCTCTGCCTGCCACAGGACGGGCCGGGGAAGATGGAAGGGCCATGACTACGCGCCCTCCAGTCGAGGACCTCGATCTGTTTCACATCGCCCGTCGACAGTTCGACCGGGCGATCCCGTTCATCCACCCCCTCAACGGGTGGAGGGGCATGGCCGAGTGGCTGTTCGAGCCGCAGCGAATCATCGAGGTGACTCTGCCCGTCGTGATGGACGATGGCTACGTGCACAACTTCCGCGGCTATCGGGTGCTGCACGACAATGTTCGCGGCCCGGGCAAGGGCGGCCTCCGCTTCCATCCCGACGTGAGCGAGGACGAGATGAAGGCCCTTGCCACGTGGATGAGCTGGAAATGTGCCTTGACCGACGTCCCCTTTGGTGGAGCCAAGGGCGGGGTGGCCTGCGATGTGAAAGAGCTCTCCGAGCCCGAGAAGAGACGGATCACTCGGCGCTTCATCGCCTCCCTCGGTGACGACATCGGGCCGCACACCGACATCCCTGCCCCTGACCTCTACACCGACGCCCAGACCATGGCTTGGGTCTATGACACGTATTCGATGATGCATCCCGGGCAGAACAACTTCCCGGTCGTAACAGGCAAGCCGTTGGATCTGGGAGGTTCCGCGGGCCGGGAAGCGGCCACTGCCCAGGGTCTGTTCTATGTGTTCGAGCATCTCCTCTCACTTGGAGCCCTGGCCCCTCTCGATGCTCTGGCCGGGACTGAGGTGGCTCTGCAAGGGTTCGGGAACGTCGGCCGTAACGCAGCACGCATATTCGACCGGGAAGGGGCCCGGATCGTGGCGATCAGTGACAGCCGGGGTGGCGTGTTCCACCCCGCGGGACTCGACCTGGCCGCCCTCGAGCGGCACAAGGACGAGACCGGCTCTGTGGTTGGACTGCCGGGGACGAAGGCCCTGGACCCCGACGAGGTGCTCGAGGTCCCATGCGACGTCCTGATTCCGGCCGCGCTGGAGACTCAGATCAATGCCGGCAACGCCGAGGGGGTCCGGGCCAGGGTGATCGTCGAGGGGGCGAACGGGCCCACCACACCGGAAGCAGACGACATCCTGCACAATCGAGGGGTGACGATTGTGCCCGACATACTCAGCGCCTCCGGTGGTGTCGTGGTCTCCTACTTCGAGTGGGTGCAGAACCAGGCGAACGAGCAATGGTCCGAAGCCGAAGTCAACGAGAGGCTCCGCACCAAGATGCTCCTCGCCACGGACGCGACCGTCACCACCCGCGCCGCCATCCTCGATCGGTTGGGGGAATATCAGGCGGCGTGGTCACGAATCCGGCCGGATGACCCACCCCTGCCCTCACCGACGCTGCGCACGGCGGCCCACGTCGTGGCTGTGCAACGCTGTCGGCGGGCGATGGAACAACGAGGGGTCTGGCCGTAACCGGGCGGGTGACGGGTTGGCCATCGTCACCGGCACGGCCTGATGCGGGGGCTGATCTGCTGAGGGGCCGATCGGGAATCAATCCACACCCTTCGTGAACTCCGATGTATTGTTTTCCGACACATGGGAACCAGGACGCCCACCCGGAAGGGGTCCTCCGGGCGGAGGCGGGTGTCCACAGCCAAGAAGAAGCCAACGCACAAGAGCTCGATCCGCCAGAAGCTGGTGGCGGTCCGGGGCTCGGTGCGAGCCACACTCGGGCGCCAGACCGATGATGTCTGGGGTCTCGTCCTCGTAGTCATCGCCATCCTCGTGACGCTCGCCTTCGCCGGGCTCGCCGGGCCGGTCGGTGAGGGTATGGCCGGTGGAAGCCGCCTTCTGTTCGGCATCTGGAGGTTCGCCCTGCCGGCTGCCCTGGCCGGGATCGGCATCGCCCTGATCGTGGGCAAGCCTCGCGAGGGAGCCCGACGTCTCGTCGTCGGTGGCGTGGTCACCTTCATCGGGTCGCTCGCCCTCTTCCACCTGATGACCGGGGCGGTGTCGATCGCGCCCAACATCGAGATGGTGAAGGAGCGCGGTGGTGCGGTTGGGTCACTGATCGCCTTCCCGTTGCGACGGATCCTCGGGATGTGGGGGGCGTTCGTCGTGCTTGCCTCCGCGATGGGGATGGGTGTGCTCGTCATGACCCAAACCAGCGTCCGTGACCTGGCCGTGGGGATCGGGGACATCTTCAAGTCGACCAGGAGTCTCGCCAGAACAGCCTTCATGGGTGGGACGGCGCCGCGCCAGGCTCACGCCGCCGACCGTGTCGTCCAACCCGCCCAGTCGAGCCGGGGCCGGCACGAGCGTCCCAAGCCCTCTCGCCCCAGGCCAGAGAAGCCGAAGGATGCGCCGAAGCCCGCCGTCGTCCCGACACCCGTAGTCAGGACCGTCGACCTGACCAGTGCCGGGTACAAGCTGCCTCCGCTGAGCCTCCTCGACGAGGGCACCGGTGGGGAGATCAACAGACGAGCGCTGGAGGACACCGCTCGCCAGTTGGAGGAGACCCTGGTCCAGCATGGAGTCGACGCGACTCTGACCAAGATCGTCCCCGGTCCCACCGTCACCCGTTACGAGATCGAGCTGGCGCCCGGGGT
>JBFYOJ010000008.1:0-16805 GCA_041303885.1 Acidimicrobiia bacterium
CCGCCCACCAACGAGCGGCGAACCTGGTCACCGACGGGGCCAGGTAATGCTCCCTTTGTGCGATGCGAAGCCACCTCAGCGCCGAAGGGACGCTTGCCACGGCGCAGGCTGCTGCCAGGGCCCAGGTCATCCGCCCAATGCCTCCTCGACCACCCTTCTCAAGTCCCGGGGAGCCTCGATGGGGAGGAGATGCCCGACGTCTGGCAGGACTTCCAGCTCTGCGTTTCCTCCCCCTTCTCGGATCAGATGCAGTGCCGACTCCGCAACGGCCACCGGCACCTCCCGGTCATCGTTGCCCCACAACAGGAACACCCTGGAGCGCAATTCGAGCAGTTGTGGCTCGTAGCTCTCGTTGATCACACGGACCAGGACATCACGCATCACGCCCGTTGCGGCGCGGTAGTCGGCCGACCCCCGGTTCCTGCGCATCTCCTCCATGCGGTCATCGGAGACCAGGTGCACCCGATTGAAGGCACGAGCAAGGCGAAAGCCGAGCGACGGCTTCCTGGCAGGTCTCAGCCGCAGGAGTGGCGCACCGGTGATGACGAGATTGCCGACCCGGTCCGGGTGGCTGGCGGCGAGGCACACCGCCACTCTTCCCCCGAAGGAGTGGCCGACCACGACCGGGGGGGAGTCGAACTCCTCGAGCAAAGGCTCGATCAACCCGGCGTAGCCCTCCGCACCGACGGGCTCACCAGGAGGGGGCGATGCACCGAAGCCGGGAAGATCGAGGGCAATGACGTTCATACCGTCGAGGGCGGACCGATAATCAGTACCGCGGCGCCCCCAACCGTGAAGGGCGAGAACCCTGGGTGGCCCGTCGCCGTTGGCCTCTGCGAACAGAGCGCCGTCAGCGAATGCGCGCAAAGCCACCGTTCAATCCTCGATCAGTCCGGGAGAAATGCCGAGAATACTGTCGAAACCATCCGATTCAGTGCCATGGACGACCTGACGCCCACAACTCAGCAGGCGATGGCCCGGTTCCGGGCCTCGCTGCTCAGACGCGCCTCGGCCGTCGCCTGGGTGGTTCTCATCATCATCGCGGCCCAGGCGGTGCGGAACGAGGTGTTCGTCGAGGTCGGGTTCTGGATCCCCATGACCGCCCTCGCCGCGATGCTGGTCGTCTCCGCCGCCACTCGCTGGGACAAGCTGATGGCGACCAGGTACGCGCCCTGGATCGCCTCCGCCTGGCTGACCGGGCTGATCATCGGCATGACCGCCTTTGCCCTGGTCCCGGAGTTGACCGCGACCGCCACGCCCATCCTCTACGGGATAGCCGCCGTCTCCGGTCTCCTCCTCACCTGGTGGGCCCATGCCTTCATGACGGTGTTCATCGCCGCTGCCATCTCGTTCATCTCCTTCAGCACAGCCGCGACCGGCACCGTCCAGGACGTCCTCGCCGTCGCGTTGACGGTCATAGTCGTCTCGGCTGCGACGGCCCTGATCGGAATGGAGTTCGAACGTGAGGCGGTGCGCTCCGCCGATCGCGAGAACCAGATCGACCAGCAGCGCCTCGACTTCGAGAGGCTCTATGCCGTCAGTGCCACTCTCGCCCGTGCCGAATCTCTGTCAGAGATCGTCCCCCATCTGGTCGGGACCATCTGCAAGTACCTGGACGCACAGGTAGGAGTCGTGCTCCTCTACAACCCGGAGCGTCACAGGCTGGAGGTGATGAGCCCGATCTGGGTCAACGGGCACCCCCTCGACACCGACCCGATCGTGCTCGATGTCACCGTGCCCAGTGTCGTCTCCCAGACCTATCGATCGGGCAAGCCCTTCTTCGTCAAAGAGGTGGACCAGGACACCGACGCCCACGCCCTCCTCAAGGAGCTCGGTCTGCGCCAGGCCCTGGTCGCCCCGCTCAAGGTGGAGAACCTGCGAGTTGGGGCGATCATCGCGGGCGACCCGTACACGGGCAGCTTCAACGAGGACCAGCTCGAGCAACTCGGATCGCTGGCCGCCCCGGCGGGACTGGTTCTTTCGCAGATCGGCCGCTACGAGGCTCAGGCCGAGATGACCAAACGTCTCGAGGAAGTGGCGAAGATGAAGACAGACTTCGTCTCGACGGTCAGCCACGAATTGCGGACACCGCTCACTTCGATAATCGGGTCGCTCGACACGGTCAACCGCCCCGAGCTCGCCCCGACCCAGGCCACCGCGCAGCAGCTCCTCAGCACCGCCCGTAGACAGGCGGGTCGCCTGCAACGGCTCATCGACGACCTGCTGGTCGTGTCGCGGATCGATCGCGGTGCAATCCCCGTCCATCTGGAGCCGGTGACGCTGAAACAGGCATTCGAGGAGGTGAACCGGGTGGTCTCGATCGAGCCAACCTTCACCATCGAGCCCGACGATCTCACCGTCGAAGCCGACCGGGACCATCTCACCCGCATACTCATCAACCTCGTCGAGAACGCAGCCAAGTACGCGGTCAACAGCCCGGTCGAGCTTTATGCCTGGGAGCGCCCGACCAAGGCCGTCATCGCGGTCGTCGACCACGGGCCCGGCATCCCCGACAGCGAGAAGGATCGCGTGTTCGAGCGCTTCACCCAGATCGACCAGTCGGACACGAGGTCCAAGGGAGGCACCGGTCTTGGTCTCTCCATCGTGAAGAGCCTGACCGAGGTGATGTACGGCGCGGTGCGTGTGGAGGCAACAGAGGGCGGCGGGGCGACCTTTGTCGTCGAGCTGCCTCTGGCTCGCGAGCTCCAGCCGGGCCGCGTCTAGTCGGTCTCGCCGATCCCGGCGGCGATGGCGTGGAAGCCGCCGTCGACGTGGATCACCTCGCCGGACGTCATCGGCGCCCAGTCGCTGAGCAGGACGCAGACCATCCTGGCGACCGGGTCCGGATCGGCCCCGTCCCATGCCAGGGGGGCGCGCGCGGCCCAGACACGGTCGAAGGCATCGAACCCGGGGATCGACTTCGCCGCCACGGTGCTGAGCGGGCCCGCCGAGACGGCATTGACCCTGATCCGATCCGCCCCGAGATCCCTTGCCAGGTATCGGGTAACACTCTGCAATGCCGACTTGGCCACGCCCATCCAGTCATAGGCGGGCCACGCCTGGGTGTTGTCGAAGTCGAGGGTGACCAACGAGCCTCCGCCGGCCGCCCTCATCAGCGGGAGCAGTGCCACCGCGAGCGTCTTATACGAGAACGCAGAGGTCATGAACGCCGTCTGCGCAGACTCTGGCGGCGTGGTCAAGAAGTTGCCGCCCAAGGCGTCCTCGGGGGCGAAGGCGATGGCATGGAGGGCCCCGTCGATCTTGCCCCAGCGCCCTTTCAGGTCCGCCACGAGGGCGTCGACCTGATCGGGGCTGTTGATGTCGAGCTCGAGGACCGGGCACGGTTCGGGAAGACGTTGCACGCTGCGTTCGGTCAGACGGAGACCCCGGCCGAAGCCGGTGGCCACGATCTCTGCGCCCTGCTCCTGAGCGATCCGCGCCGCGTGCCACGCGATCGAGTCGTCGGTCAGGATCCCGGTGATGAGGAGTTTCTTGTCCTCGAGCAGCATCGCCACCTCCTAGAAGTTCCCGCCGAATGTCATGATTCCCCTGATGCCCAGTCCCATCGTGAAGAGCAGCAGAAGGCCGTAGTAGAGAGCAGGCCGCTTGCGAAACTGCGCCCGGTAGATGTAGGCAAAAGAGAAGGTCACGGCGATTACGACACCGTAGAAGACGTGCTGGTTACCCGGGTCTATGCCCCCGGTGGCGGCTATCACGCCGATGAGGATCTGGACCAGGAGCCCGGCGATGGCGATAGCGACCCCGTAGTAGAAGATCTTCGGCGGGTGCTCGCGCTTGGCCATGACCACTCCCCACAGGCCGACCAGACCACTGATCCCGGCCGCGATGTAGCCCCAGGTGGTGTGGAACGCGCTCACGAAATGAGCTTAGGGACCTATCCATCTGCATCAGTGCTCTCCCACTAGAATGCGGATAAGGAGGCTGGAACATGTTCGAGGCGGTGGAATTCACGGAAGTCCGTGGCCGCGAGGATCCCAACCAGAAGATCCTCGGGGTGTTTCCCGACGAGATTTCGGCGGTCGAGGCCGCCCGGGAGGCCAAGACACTGTTCGTGGAGTCAGGGGTGGAGGATTTTGCGTGGTGGGTGGTGCGCCAGCCTGGTGCACCTCTGGCGCAGTTCATCTCGGACTCGAGGAGCGAGAAGGAGTTCGTGCTGGACCTGACCACAGGCCAGCTGATCGAGGTCTGATCAACCGGCGCGTCATGGCCGGCCGGGCTTACTCCATCAACAGGTCGGCGTACTCGTTCCTGACCACTTTCTTGTCGAACTTGCCGGTGCCCGTCTTCGGGATCTGGTCGACGAACAGGATTCGGTCGGGCAGCCACCACTTGGCCACCCGGGTCTCGAGGAATCCGAGCAGATCCGAGTCGGACACGTCGGCACCCTCGCGTACGACCACAAAGGCCACCGGGCGCTCCTGCCATTTGAGGTGCTTCAACCCGACGACGGTGGCTTCGGCTACGTCGGGATGGGCCATCAACGCGTTCTCCAGGTCGATCGAAGAGATCCACTCCCCACCGGACTTGATCACGTCCTTGGCCCGATCGGTGATCTTGATGTACCCCTCGGGGGTGATCTTGCAGACGTCGCCGGTCCGGAGCCACCCATCCTCGAAGGACTGGCCGGACCGTGAGTCCTTGTAGTACTCCGCCGCGATCCAGGGGCCGCGTATCAGCAGCTCACCGAAAGCCTCACCATCATGTGGGAGCTCATCGCCGACCTCGTCGACGATCTTGACCTGAAGCCCCGCAATGGGGACGCCTGCGGTCTCGAGGAAGTCCAGTTGTCGTTGCAGGTCCCAATCCTCCATCTCCGGTCTCAAGAGGCTGGTCGAGGCGACCGGATTGGTCTCGGTCATCCCCCAACCCTGAACCACCCGGATCCCCCGCTCCTGCCAGTACCACTCGATCATCGCCCGGGGCACCGCCGAGCCGCCGCAGAGGAAGGCGCGTATGGAGGAGAGATCGACCTCGGGGTGGGCCTCGAGGTAGAGCTTGATGCCCAGCCACACGGTCGGGACCCCGGCGCTGAACGTCACCTTCTCCTGTTCCAGGAGCGGCACCAGGCCCTGTGGAGTCAGATCCGGCCCCGGATAGGTGAGCTTTGCTCCCTGGGTCACGGCCATGAAGGGATAGCCCCATGCGGCAGCATGGAACATCGGGACCACGGGAAGGACGTTGTCGGTGGGGAGCATGGAGTAGTTGGCCAGGTTGGAGATGGTGTGGAGGTAGGTCGACCGCTGGGTGTAGGCGACACCCTTTGGGTTGCCGGTGGTGCCCGAGGTGTAGCAGAACATCATCGGTGACCGCTCGTCGAGCAGAGGCCACCTCGCATGCTCGGGGGAGTCGCCGATCAGGTCCTCGTAGGCGATGGAGCCCGGGATGGCGTCGGAAGCCGAATCGCCCATCACCACGAAGGTCTCGACAGATTCCAGCCGGCCGGCGATCGGCGCCAGCAGCGGCACGAGATCGGGGTCGACGAACATCACCTTGTCCCCGGCATGGTTCACGATGTAGGCGATCTGGTCGGCAAAGAGGCGTATGTTCACGGTGTGGCACACCAGACCCGTGTTTGCCGTCGCCCAATACAGCTCGTGGTGACGGCGATTGTTCCAGGCGAAGGTGCCGACCGGGTCGCCGCGCTCCAACCCGAGCCCGATGAGGGCCGTGGCAAGACGCCTGACCCGTGTGTCGGTCTCGCCGTAGGTGGTCCGGACCTGTGAACGGTCGGCCTCGACCGACACGATCTCCTGCTCGGGGTACAGCCAGACCGCCCTGTCGTACAGCGTGGACAGATTGAGAGGGAAATCGTCCTGCATGTGGGGCATCAGGAACCTCCGATCAGTTTCCTCTTCTCCGCTTCGAACTCCTCGTCGGTGAGCTTTCCCTCATCGTGGAGTCTGGAAAGGGTGGCGAGCTGGGAGGCCGCCGTCTCCCCAGGTGTGAAGACACCTCCTCCTTCCAACTCCACCTTCCGACGCTCCCGGGCCTGATAGATCACAGACTGGATGTGCTCCGGCTTCGGGATATCCGCGTAACGCGTCTGCCCGTGGGTACCGGCCGATTCGATGAGAACGTCGCCGGTCCCGAAGATCCGCTCGAAGGCCGTTTGATTGAACGCGACATCGTTGACGACCTCAAGCGGTATCTCCTTGCCCTTCTTCGAGACGAGACCCATCCGGTGGATGACTCGCTCGTTGGTGATCACGTGCTGTGTGGTCCACCAGCGAATCAGCCCGCGAGCCACCAGGATCAGCCACAAGGCGACGAGGGCAAGAATCAACCAGATACGCCAACTGAAGTCCATGACGGCGATGAGGATGATCAGGACGAGGACCAGGATCGATAGGGCTCCCTCGCGGAGGATGGCCGACCAATGCGGCCGGAACTCGATGATGATCTCCTCGCCGGGGCTGAGCAGTTTGCTCGGGTACGCCATATCAGATCCTCAACAGGCGCTGCTTTTGCGCCTCGAACTCATCGGCTGTCAACTTCCCATCGTCGACCAGTCTGGCGAGTATCGCCAGCTGCTCGGCCGACGAGACGGTGGAGGGCGCTGACAGACCAACCTCCGCGCCGCCGCGGTTGATCGCCTCGGACCGCTGACGCCGCGCTTCGGAGATCGCGACCTTGACTTTCTCCGGCTCGGGGATGTTCCGGAGCACACTCTGGCCGTTGGTCCCCGCACTCTCCATCCCCAGGTCCCCTACCTTCAGGGTGCGCTCGATGAAATTCTGGCGAAAACCGACGTTCTGGATCACTTCGAGGGGCAGTTCGTAGCCGGACTTGCGGACCGCGCCCGCCCTGAAGATGAAGCGCTTGTTGGTCAGCACATGCTCGGTGGACGTCCACTGCAGATATCCGCCGACCGCGATCCACGCCCAGATGCCGGTGAGGATGGTGAAGACCCAGCCGTTCCAACCTCCGTCACCGAGCAGGACCAGGATCACCAGGTATGCCACCGTTACCAGGACCTCCTTGGCCAACGCCGACCAGTGGGGCTTGAACTCGAGAACGACGTGCTCGTCGGTCCCGAGCAGCTCTTTGGGATAGGCCATGCGACGAGGCTACCGCCTCTAGATGAGGCATGACCCGTCATCGGGTGGAGAACACCCCGGCCCACCGGCGACTGTTCGGCCGAGGCCGCAGCAGAGGACACAGATCCCGACCGCGCTGAGGGTGCGCCTCGGGCAGATCGGCCGGTATCAAGCTGCGTGCAGCGACAACGAGAAAGCCCCGAGGGAGCCTTGGCCGAAGCCTCAACCCTCTCGGGACTCTCGCCCATTCGGTGCCGGGCCGGGGACCCGACTCCGAGTGGAGTCTTGCCAGCGGCCGAAGCCGCCAGCGGGTTGCGATCCGAAGATCGCTGACGGTCCGAAGACCGCCTCTCCTCGTCTCCGAGAAGATGGTGCGAGTCGTGAGACCCGCCGACCGGGTGACCGCTCGACGATCCCGAAGGATCCCCGTCCAATCGTCCGATCGTCCCCGATGCCCTCAGTTTCCCGATGGCTCCGGGAGACCCGCACCGTGGGAATCGGTATGGCTTTCGCCATCCCGCCCCGTCGATTCGGGCCCCGTCGCCGGGTTTCCCCTGCGACGTGACCGGAAACGTAGACCGCCTCCTACAACGTGGCAAACCGGTGGCATGTTTGTTTTTCGCGACCTGTGATTCGGTTTTCGCGAGGTGTGCCCGGACCGTTTCCGATAGGTTCGACGACGGTTCACACGACGCGAGAAACCCCGAGAAAGCCTTGGCCGAAGCCGCAGCCCTCTCGGGGCTCTCAGTGCCACATGACCGGGAAAGCGGGCCCCCAGTCCGGTGGCGATCCGGAGGGACCGAAGTCTCTCCTTCCCCAACTCCGGGTCACCCCGGGTTGGTGAGGGCAAGGTACGAAAGTCTCCCGTTCGGCGTCAAGCCGGATGTGAGGCGAGTTTTCGCGGGTTACGGGATCTTTTCGCGTTTACCCTCCGACCATGCACGCCACGCCAGCCGACATCTGGCTCTGGTGCCGCCCGACCTGAGGATTGGACATGGACGACTCCCGGCAGGAACTCGGTCGAAACCAGCTGGGCCGACGCAGCGGGATCGAAGTGAGCCGGATAGGTCTCGGGCTTTGGGCAGTCCCGGGAAGTGAATGGGGGCCCGGGGACACCCAGGCGAGCCTCGATGCGATCGAGGAGGCCTTCGACAGCGGGGTCAACTTCTTCGACACTGCCGACATCTATGGCGATGGCACTTCGGAGGAGCTGCTGGGGCGGGCGATGAGAGGCCGAAGGGACCAATTCGTCGTCGCCACCAAGATCGGGTGGAAGGGTTTCGACGTTGACCGTGGGCGATCCCAATACGACGCGGTCCAGAAACTGGTCGATGGCGTTACGGACTCGCTGCGACGCCTCCGGACCGACCACGTCGAGGTCCTCCAATGCCATATCCCGTTCGTGGAGCCGAACTCCGAGGTCTTCATCGAGGGGTTCCGAAAGCTGCGACAGGACGGGACGATCGGGGCATGGGGAATCAGCACCGGGGATCTCTCCGTGCTCCAGCACTTCAACGCCGGGAACGACTGCGACTCGCTTCAGATCGACTACTCGATCTTGAATCGGACTGCCGAGAGTGAGATCTTCCCCTATTGCATCGGCCACGGGGTCGGGGTGGTGGTCCGTGGCCCGCTGGCGATGGGCCTGCTCACCGGCAAGATGACCGCCAACGACATGTTCCCCGAGGAGGACTTTCGGGGAGCCTGGATCGCCGACAGTGGTCAGAACCCTCAGTTCCGGCGCGATCTCGAGACCGTAGACAAACTGCGCCAGGAGCTGCCCGCGGCCGAGCCGCTGTCGGCCTTCGCCATCCGCTTCGCTGCCTCCCATCCGGCGGTGAGCACGGTCATTCCCGGGGCCCGCAACCGTGAGCAGGCGGCGTCGAACAGCGCGGCCGGCCTGCTCCCCCCGCTCGGGGCGGAGGAGCGAGCGGCAGTGGACCGAACGGTGCCACCCGGCGGCGGGCGCAGGATCTGGCCCGCCTGACCGGGCGGATTGCAGGTCCGCGTTTCTGTCCTTGCCACTCCTTACACTCGGCCTCGTGACCGTCGAATTGGAATTGCCGAAGCTCGAGACACTCTCCCCCAGCCGGGCCGGAGACTTCAAGACCTGCCCCCAGCTGTTCAAGTTCCGGGCAATCGACCGTCTCGGCGAGCCCGCCTCCGTGTACCAGGCCCGGGGAACCACCGCCCACCTCGCCTTGCAGAGGCTGTTCGATCATCCTTCCTCGGAACGGTCGCCGGATCTCCTCTACGACTTGTTCCGGGAGGCATGGACCGAGCTGCGCAGCAGTGACGAGTTCGTCGACCTCTTCGGTGACACCGATGAGGAGAGACAGTGGGGTGTCGAGTCCCTGGAGCTCCTTTCCAACTACTTCGGTCTCGAAGACCCGACCCGCTTCGACCCTGTGGACCGCGAGCTGGACATGCTCGAGGACCTCGACGGGATCACCATCCGTGGGATCCTCGACCGGATCGATCGTGACGATGAGGGTCGGCTGGTGATAACCGACTACAAGACCGGCAAGGCGCCGCCGGAGAGGTTCGCCCTGCCGGCCTTCTTCGCCCTGAAGATCTACGCCCTGCTGATCCGCCGCCGCACCGGGGAGACCCCGCGGGAGCTCAGGCTCCTCTATCTGAACGGTCCGACTCTCTATCGGCTGGAGATCGACGATCGTCAACTGGATGCGATGGACAGTCAGCTGCGCGCCTTGTGGAACGCGATCGACAGGGCTCTCGCCAACCGGACCTTCCCGCCCCGGCCGGGCACCTTGTGCAATTGGTGCTCTTTCCAGGAGATCTGTCCGGCTTTCGCCGGGGTCTAGGGAAAGATCCCCCTGACCAGCTTGGCGTCGGCGACCTTTCGGATCCCCTTGATCAGGGCCGCTGTCCTCAGATCCACATTCTCGTTGAGGGCGATGTTGTGCACGTCGCTGAACGCCCGGGTCATTATCTCTCTCAACCGGGCAACGATCTCGTTCTCGGTCCAGAAGTACTTCTGAACATCCTGCACCCACTCGAAATAGGACACAGTCACACCGCCGGCGTTGGCCAGGATGTCAGGGATGACCAGGATCCCCTTCTCGCGGAGGATGTCGTCGGCCTCGATCGTGGTAGGGCCGTTTGCCCCCTCGATGATGATCTTGGCCTGGATCTCACCCGCATTGTCCGCCCGGATCACGTTCTGGACCGCCGCCGGGACGAGCACGTCCACCGGGAGGGTGAAGATCTTGTCACCATCGATGAAGTCGGCATCGGGATAACCCTCGACGAAGCGGTTCTCGTCAACCCACTTCGCCACTGCATCGACATTCAGTCCATCCGGGTTGTAGAGCGCACCGGAGATGTCCGAGACGGCGACTATCCGCGCCCCCAATTGATGCCCGGCCACCGCGGCGTACCTACCGACATTCCCGAATCCATGGATCGCGATGCTGATGTCTTTGGGGTCGAGCTGGCGTTCTGCTGCCGCCTGAGGGATGAGGAAAATCAGCCCGCGTCCCGTCGCCTCCCGCCGTGCGACGCTCCCACCGAGAGCCGGCGGCTTGCCGGTCACGACCGCCGGCACCGAGTGGCCGACATGCTGGGAATATGTGTCCATCAGCCAGGCCATCACTTGCTCATTGGTGCCGAGATCGGGGGCAGGGATGTCTGTCTCCGGGCCGATCACATTGATGATCTCCATGGTGAACCTGCGTGTCACGCGTTGCAGCTCAGCCCTGGAGAGACCCATCGGGTCGACCCTCACCCCGCCCTTGGCCCCACCGAAGGGGACGCCCACTATGGAGCACTTCCAGGTCATCAGCATCGCGAGGGCGGTCACCTCTCCCAGATCCACATCGGAGGCGAATCGAATGCCTCCCTTGGTCGGGCCCATCGTGGTCAGATGCTGAACGCGATAGCCAAAGAGGGTCTCGACCTCCGAGTAGTTGTCGTGCCGGAACGGGAAGCTGACCATGGTGGCCTTCTGCGGCACACGCAAACGGTCGGCGACGTTGTCATCGAGGCCCATCAGCCGGGCGACACGGTCGAACTGCCCGGCCGCCTCCTTGTACATCGGTGAGTCGAACTCGCCTCCGGTTGCAATGGTCACCAGGGCCTCCATTCACATGAGCGCACGCATGCTCATCCTAAGCCTCGCCACCCCTCGACGTTTCTTGTCACACCCTCCCCGTACCTTGACGAGCATGAGCTTGTTCAACAGGAAACGAAACGAGGCGGTGGGCACGGCAATCGACCCGTTCGCCGACCCGGTGAACTACCTGGCCGGTCTCGGCATCGAGGCCGAGCTGGTGGCGGTGGTGACCGTTCTCCCCGAGGCTGCTTGATCTCTACGATCGGTTTGTGTCAGTGAGGGAGATCCGGGTCGACCCCGAGGGCTGGGGCCCTGTGCTCGCGGAGACCGACGGCCACCAGATGGTGGTGGCCGGGCCCGGCACCGGGAAGACCGAGTTCCTGGTGCGGCGTGTCACAGGGATCATCCAGGAGGAAAGAGCGAGGCGCGATCAGTTGGCCCTGCTCACCTTCTCCCGCCGTGCGGCCGGGAAGCTTCGTGACCGGGTCGAGGATGCCCTGGAAGGCGGGGGCATGCCCATCGACGCCTCGACCTTCCATTCCATCGCACTCCGGCTCCTCGAGACGGCGTCCGAGCGCCCCATCCCGTTGACAACACCCGAGCAGGTCGGTCTGGTCGGCGAGTTGCTGACGGAGGAAAGACCCGACGATTGGCCGGTGATGTACCGGGGGATCCTGTCGACGCCTGCGTTCGCCGCCGAGTTGGCCGATTTCCTGATCCGTTGCTCGGAGCGGCTGCTCTCCCCTGACGACCTCGAAGAACGCGCTGCCGATCGCGCCGATTGGAGAGGTATCCCCGGCCTCTTCCGCCGCTACCGGGAGAGACTCGTGGACTCGGGCAGGACCGACTACGGCACGATGCTGGTATCGACGGTGGCATTGCTCGAAACCCCCGAAGGTCAGGAGATCGCCGGGCAGTACCGCTATGTCTTGGTCGACGAGTACCAGGACACCTCGCCTGTTCAAGCCCGGATCGCACGTCTCCTCGCCATGCCCGGGGGAAACCTGACGGTCGCCGGGGATCCCTATCAGTCGATCTACTCGTTCCGGGGCGCGGAGGTGAGGAACGTGGCCCGGTTCACCGACGCTCACCCGGAGGCGCGGCGGATCGTCCTCGGCCGGAGCTTCCGGGTGCCGGCGGAGATACTCGAATCAGCCCTGAGGATCGTCTCTGCGGGAGAGCTGCCCGGATCGGCCGGCCCGGTCGCCCCGGCGGAGCACCAGGGGCGCGTGGAGACCTACGTATTCGACCAGGAGACGGCAGAGGCGGAGTGGATCGCCAGGGACATCGAGCATGCCATCAGGGTCGATGGGATATCCCCCGACTCGATCGCAGTGCTGGTCCGCTCCAAGCGCGAGATGCTCAATGGGTTGAGCCGCGCCTTGAACCGCAGGGGGATTCCGCACGACCCACCCGAGTCGCGGCTGGTGGAGCGGCCGGCAGTGAGGATGATCCATGACCTCGTGACGGTTGCGAGATACGGCGCATCCATCTCCGTCGTGACACCGGGTGAGGCCGCTGACGCCGATCGTGCCATGAGACGCATCCTGCTCGGCCCGCTCGTCGCGACCAGTCTCGGCAGAGAGCGGGAGATCCTGAGGGCACGGCGACGTACCGGGGAGCCGTGGCCGGTCGTCCTTCGAGCCGAGTTGCCCACCCATCCAGGGCTGGCCGAATTACTCGACCAGCCAGGCTGGTGGGCCTCCCTGCCTGCCATCGACGGATTCTGGGAGCTCTGGAGTCATGTCGACACCCTCGAACGCATCGTCCTCGACCCCGAGCGCCGGGACTGGCGCCTGGCCTTCACCTCGTTCTCCCAGGTTCTCGAGCGTCAGGCCGAGCGCGACCCGAGAGTCACCCTGGCCCGTCTGTTCGAGCTCATCGACGCCGAAGGCTTCGAGTCGACGCCGCTGCTCCCCTATCACCGGCTCGACCGTCAGGTCACCCTGACCACACTCCACCAGGCCAAGGGCCTCGAGTTCGATGTGGTCTACATCGCGAACGCGGTGGAGGGGGTGTTCCCGGACCTTCGCCGGGGAAGGAGGATGCTGCGCCCCGAGTTGCTCTCACCAGAGCGAACCACAGACCCCGAAGCCCAACACCTCTTCCAGATCCAGGAGGAGATGCGGCTGGCGTACACGGCCATGACCCGGGCCAGGCGCAGGGTCATCTGGACCGCTACGTCTGCCGGTGTCGATCAGGGTGAGCATCGGCCGTCTCGCTTCTTGATGGCCGCAGCCGACCCGGCTCGCCAGGGCCACCTCGGCCCTCCCGCAGAGATCGAGAGCCCTCCGGTCACGCTCTCCGAAGCCGAGGTGCGACTCAGGCGAACGGTGCTCGACCCGGGGGGCGCTGCCGTCGAGCGACTGGCCGCGGCCCAGGTCCTGGCGCATCCCCCACTCGCATGGTGGGACCCGATGGCCTTCGCTGGCGTGCCGGCACCCGGGCCGGACAGTCCCATCGTCGGGGCTGCCCTGCGACTGTCGCCCAGCCAGGCGGACGCCTATTCGACCTGTCCGCGGAGATACGCCCTGGAGCGCCGTCTTCGGCTGAGTGAGTCGTCATCGCCCTATGCAGAGCTGGGCACGCTGGTCCATTCCGCCCTGGAGGCAGCCGAAAGCGAAGTGGTCGGCTCGTCGAAGCCGCATGCCGATCTTCCCGACGCACTGGGTCATCTGGAGAAGGTGTGGGCCGCGGCCGATTTCGGGACACCGCAGCTCAACGCCGCGTGGCTCCGCCATGCCCGGGATGCGGTCACCAGGCTGTATACGGCCTGGCCCAGCGACGGGGTGCCCATCGATCTCGAGAAGCGTGTCGAGACCAACATCGGCGGCGTCGAGTGGGTGGGCTTCATCGACCGTCTCGAGCGGGTTCCCGGCGGTCTCAAGGTGATCGACTACAAGACGTCGAAGAACCCACCGACGATCGACGAGGCAAGCCGATCGATCCAACTCGCATTCTATGCGACGGCGGTGCAAGACGAGCTGGGCGAGCCCGTGGAGGAAGCCCAGATGTGGTTTCCCCGCAAGGAGGCGAAGTCCGTGACGAGACGGTCCCTCGACATGACACTCCTACCCGACATCCGCCAGACCATGGAGGAGGTGACCGAGTCGATCCGCGCGGAGCGCTGGGAGCCTCGAGTGAGCGAACGCTGCAAGGGGTGTGGATTTCGGAGGTCCTGCCCTGCCTGGCCCGAAGGCAAGGGCGCGTATCTCCCATGACCTCCCTGACCCCCTCGCAAGAGCAGATCGAGATCCTCGGCCTTGGCCTCGACACCATCCGGATCCGGGCAGGAGCCGGCACCGGCAAGACAACAACTGTCGCCATGGTCATCGCCAACCTGGTCCAGAACCACGACATCGATCCCGAGCGGATACTCGGGATCACCTTCACCAACAAGGCGGCGGCCGAGTTGGCAGATCGGGTGAAGTCCTTCCTCGGGCCGGTGGTCGATGAGGGAAGACAGGCCGAAGTCCACACCTATCACGGGTTCGCCGCACAGATTCTCTCCGAGTTCGGGGCTCTGGTGGGGGTCGACAGCCGGGTGCGCGTGATAACACCCACGTTCTCACGTCAGATCCTGACCGAGACCTTCCACCACACCTCATACCAGTACATCGATATCACCTACAAAGGGTGGATGGACAAGATCAGGACGCTGGGGGATCGGATGGGTGACCACCTGCTCGCCCCGCGCGACCTCATCGGTAAGGGAGATCCCTCGGATGATGTCTGGGCCAAGAGGTTCGAGATGCTCGAGACCTTGCAACGATATGAGACCGACAAGCGCAGGCTCGGAGTGGTCGACTACGCCGACCTGGTGACATTGTCGACCCGGCTTCTCGACCTCAACCCCGGGTTGGCGAGAGAGATCCGGGACCGATACCAGGCGGTGGTGCTCGATGAGTACCAGGACACCAACCCGGCACAGCGGGTGCTTCTCACCAAGGTCTTCGGCGACGCCTTCCCGGTGATCGCAGTCGGAGACGAGGATCAGACGATCTACGAGTGGCGCGGAGCGTCAGCCGAGAACTTCGAGATGTTCCCCGAGCACTTCAGGGCGCCCGGCGGCGGGGCCGCCCACCTGCGGTCACTCACGCTCAACCGGCGCTCGGCTCCGGCAATCCTCGCCGTGTCCAACGAGATTCGGGCACGGGGCAACCCGGCCGCCGAGGCGCTCGAGTCCCATGACGCGGGGATGGCCGGCGAAGTGATCACACATTGGGCAACCGATGTCATATCGGAGTCCGACTGGATCGCCCGCAGGTTCCTGGTGCTCCATGAGCAAGGCGTCCCCTGGTCCGAGATGGCGGTCCTGTTTCGGAAGAACAAAGACTTCGCTGCCGTGGTCGACTCGATGTCCCGCAATGACATCCCGGTGGAAGTGGCGAACCTTGGGGGATTGCTCTCGGTGCCCGAGGTTGCCGACCTGAGGGCATGGCTGACCGTCATCGACCGTCCCGACGACTCGCCGTCTCTCGTCCAGATCCTGTTCGGGAGCCGCTATCGACTCGGCTTCGGCGACATCGCCCCACTGACCCGCTGGCTCGCCGGTGCCGAGACCGACGCCGATGACGACGACGTGCCAGGCGTCACCCTGCTCGAGGCCATCGAGCACATCGACGAGGTGGATGACGTGCGCCCTGAGGCCAGGGCGGCCTACAACCACTTCCTCGCGGTGTACCGGGACGTGCTCATGGAGAGCCAGGGGGCGAGCCTGGTCGAAGTCTGCCGGCTCGTCCTCGATCGGACTCACGCCTGGCAGGACATCGAATCGCTTCCACCCAACCAGAGGATGACCGCGCGTCTCAACCTCTATCGCCTGCTCGACCTCGCCGAGGAGTGGAGCCCGCTCAAGGGGCGCCCTTCCCTCTTCGCCTTCCTCGAGTACCTCGAGTCGATGGAGGAGGAGCCGGCCGAGGAGCTCGACTCGGCCCACCTGTCCGGCGAAGAGGCGGTCACCTTGGTGACAGTCCATCGGGCCAAGGGCCTGGAGTGGGATGTGGTCGCGATCCCGGCGGTCACAGACAAGAACTTCCCCAGCGCGGCCCAGCAGTACCCGAATCCGGTGAAGTTCCCCGAGTACCTGCCGGCCGAGAACAGGATCGACCGAATACTCGATGACATGCCTGCGGACGACGACGAGCGCAGCGACTACTTTCGCCGGCGGCATGACCGTCAGGAATGGCGGGTGGCCTACGTGGCGGCAACGAGGGCCCGCAAGACGCTCATCGTCACCGGCGCATACTGGTACGGGCTGCCGGAGCCGCTGACGAGGCCCAAGAAGCCATCCGAGTTGTTCGAACTCGTCGAGCACCACCCATTGGCCCAGAGCGAAGGCCATGCGGCCGAGATCCCGCGCCCGGAGGTGCTGCGAGCCGACTGGACAGGCGTGGCGCCCGATCCTCTCTTCGAGGACGGATGGGACCGGGCGCTGAGAGAGGGGGTCAGAGACGAGAGGGCGATACCGGAGATGGCTGAGCGGCTCGGGGTCGGCGATGAGTTCCACCAAGAGGTCGCGCGTCTCCGCGGGACCCTCTTCGAGCTCGGCTCACTCGATGTCGCCGAAAGGGCGAGTGACGGGAAGCACACGGTCTCGGTCACCGGATTGGTGAGCTACGCCCAATGCCCCAAGCGCTTCTACTGGTCGGAGATCGACCCCCTCCCCCGCC
>JBFYOJ010000009.1:0-3595 GCA_041303885.1 Acidimicrobiia bacterium
ATCATCGTGGATCGGGACGCATACGTTCACTATGTCGAGGGTTGCTCGGCACCCGTCTACACGACCGATTCCCTCCACGCCGCCGTGGTCGAGATCGTGGTCAAGGAGGGTGGCCGCTGCCGGTACACGACCATCCAGAATTGGTCGAACAACGTGTTCAACCTGGTCACCAAGCGGGCCGCGGCGTATCGCAACGCGACGATGGAGTGGGTGGACGGAAACCTCGGCTCACGCTTGACCATGAAGTACCCGGCGGTGTGGCTCATGGAGCCGGGTGCCCACGGTGAGGTGCTTTCGATCGCATTCGCCGGCGAAGGCCAGCATCAAGACGCCGGCGCCAAGATCGTCCATGTTGCACCCGACACCACCTCCACGATCGTGTCCAAGTCCATCTCCAAAGGTGGTGGCCGTGCCGGATACCGGGGTTTGGTGCGGGTGGAGCCGGGAGCGGAGAACGCCAAGTCCTTCGTCCGCTGTGATGCCCTGATCCTCGATGAGGCGAGTCGATCCGACACCTACCCATACATGGAGATCGAGGAGAACAGCGCCGAGATCGGTCACGAGGCCACGGTGTCCAAAGTGGGCGAGGAGCAGCTGTTCTACTTGATGTCCCGCGGGCTCACCGAGGATCAAGCAACTTCGATGATCGTCGCCGGGTTCATCGAGCCGATCGTCAAGGAGCTCCCGATGGAGTACGCGGTGGAGATGAACCGTCTCATCGAGCTCAACATGGCGGAGGCGGGCGCCATCGGCTGATGGCGATCGCCGACCGGTTCCCCAGCGCCGCCGCATAGGCTGGCACAGATCGTGAGCCCGGAGCCCTCGTATTAATACCTACCTGGGTCTGGCCGCAGTCGCCGCGCTCATTCTGGCCAACGCGTTCTTCGTGGCCGGAGAGTTTGCCATCGTCGCCGTCGACCGGAGCCTGGTCGAGCGTCGCGCCCAGGACGGGGATCGGGCGGCTCGCCGGATCCTGCACTCGCTGCGCAACCTCTCCTTCGAGTTGTCGGGGGCGCAACTGGGCATCACGGCGACCTCTCTGATCCTGGGCGCTGTCGCCGAGCCCACCATCGCCGCCGCTATCGATCCGATGGTGTCCGCCCTCCCCTTCATCCCGGATGACTCATCACTCACAATCTCATTGGTCGTGGCCCTGGTGTTTGCCACCGCCCTTCAGATGGTGATGGGAGAGTTGGTGCCAAAGAATCTGGCCATCGCACGTCCCTATCGTTCGGCGGTCTGGTTCGCCATCCCGATGCAAGTGGTGAACCACGTTTTACGTCGCCTGATTCTCTTCCTCAATCACTCTGCCAATTGGACCGTGCGGAGACTGGGGATCGAGCCGCGTGAGGATCTGGCCGGGGTCCGCTCGATGGAGGAGCTTGAGCTGATGATCCGCTCCTCGGGCGAGGAAGGCCGTCTCGACGATGATGAGCTGGAGTTGCTGACCCGGGCGATCACATTCACGGAGAAGGTTGCTGCCGATGCCATGGTCCCGCGGGTCTCGGTGGTCGGCCTCAGCCGCCACGACTCGATCGCCGAGCTGCGCAGGGTCTCGGGCGCGACCGGCCACTCGCGGTTCCCCGTCTTCGACGAGGACCTCGATGACATAGTGGGCATTGTCCACGTCAAGGACAGCATCGCCGTCCCCGAGGCGCGCATACCGGTCACGCCGGTAGGAGAGATCGCCACATCTGCCCTCCAGGTGCCAGAGTCGAGCACTCTGGAGTATCTGCTCAGCGAGCTGCAACGAGAAGGCCGCGGCATGGCGGTGGTCGTCGACGAGTACGGGGGGACCGCCGGGATCGTCACCATCGAGGACCTCCTCGAGGAGATCTTCGGTGACATCGAGGACGAGTACGACGTCAAGGGGGAGGCTGGGCACGCCGCCGAGGAGCTCGAGGTGCTCTCTGGCCTGCTTCATCGCCACGAGGTCGAAGAACTGGTCGGGTTCGAGTGGCCCGAGGGCCGGTACGAGACTCTCGGGGGGTTCCTCATTGCGGAGCTCGGTCGCTTCCCGGAGTCCGGTGAGGTGATCCGTTCGGGAAGCGTCTCCTTCGAAGTGCTCGCAATGGATGGTCATCGTGTCGACCAGGTGAGGGTCACCAGGGAGTCGGCAGGTGGTGAGGACGAGTGAACTGGGCAGCCCTCTTCTGGATGGTCATGCTGCTCGTGGCCAACGGCTTCTTCGTGGCTGCGGAGTTCGCCTACATCACGGCACGTCGGAACGTGCTCGAACAGACTCCAGGACGGTCGGCCCAGGTCGCGGTCGGCTTGAACAAGAACCTGTCTTTGAGCCTGGCTGCTGCCCAGCTCGGTATCACCATGGCCTCGCTCGTGCTCGGATATGTGGCCGAGCCGGCCGTTGCTGGAATCTTCGAGCGTCTGCTCGGCCTGGCCCTGTCGGAGCCGGTCTCCCATGCGATCGCCTTGATCATCGCTCTCCTGATCGTGGTGTTCCTGCACATGGTCATCGGCGAGATGGCCCCGAAGAACATCGCGATCTCGAACCCGGAGCGTTCGGCCGTGTCCCTTTCGCTTCCATTCCGGGGGTTCATCGTCGTGTTCAGGCCGTTGATCGCACTCCTGAACGGCATGGCGAACGGTGTTCTCCGGTTGTTCGGCGTGCCCCCGACCGACGCCCTGGATGCCGGGCACTCGGCAGAGGATCTGGCGGTGATCATCGCCACCGGACGGAAGGAGGGCGTGATAGAGGACTTCGCCCATCGGTTGCTGACCGGGGCGATCATCTTCGGGGACCTCGACGCCTCTGACGTCATGGTTCCCCGGCCGGACATGGAGGCGGCGCCCGCCGACGGCTCGATTGCCGAGATCCAGAAGTTGATGAGAGTCACCGGTCACTCCAGGATCCCGATCTACCGCGAGGATCTCGATGACATCCTTGGTTTCGTCCACGTCAAGGACCTGATGACCGTGGCAGGCGTCGATGTCGAGGACAAGGTCGATCCCAGACTCATTCGGGAGGCACTCGTGGTCCCAGAGACCGCCCCACTCCGGACGATCATGGCCGAGATGCGGAAGGTGCGGAGCCATCTCGGGATTGTGGTCGACGAGCACGGCAGCACAGCCGGGTTGATCACCCTCGAGGACATCGCCGAGGAACTCGTGGGGGACATATCCGACGAGTACGACCGCCGCCAACAGCGGGTTGCGGTAGACCAGAAAGGGCGCATCGTCGCCGCCGGATCGGTGCGACCCGATGAGCTGTCCAGGTTCGGGGTCGACCTGCCCAGCGGGGATTACGAGACCATCGGGGGACTGATCATGGACCGTCTCGGCAGGCTGCCGCGGCGGGGTGACATCGTCGACGAGGCAGGGTGGCAGCTTCGAGTCCTGGCCACCGAGGGCCGACGGGTCGGTGAGGTCGAGGTGATATCGCTGGGCGAGAAATCTGGCGAGAAACCTGGCGAAGGCTGAAAGGCGCGGGAAGAAGCCCGCGATCGGCTCAGTTGGCCCGGCCGACCACGTACCCGAGAACGAGTCCGCCGACGGCGGCCCATACCACCGAGAAGCCGTCGCCTACATAGCTGACGGAAGGGGCCCCGGCGATCCTCATGATGGCCGAACCGGCGAT
>JBFYOJ010000010.1:0-3325 GCA_041303885.1 Acidimicrobiia bacterium
CGCCGACATGTCCGCCGAGAGCGGCCAGGTGGTCGACCTCCCGCTGGGTGTCAGAGTCGGCGCCTGATCTCCTGGCTGGTTGTCACACACCGACCGCGGCGCGGCGCCGTTGCCGGTTGGCGGCGGCGAAGGCGACGGTGGCGATGGCGGAGGTGACCGCGACAAAGATCCACGCCCCCGGGTAGTTCCCGTGCCCGGCGAATGATCCGACCACCAGCGGCCCGATGACGGTCCCGGTGAGGTTGCTCGACAACACCAGACCGGAAGCCCTGGCCGGGAACTCCGGGAAGCTGTGGACCACGGTGAAGAAGAAGATGCCCGGCCAACCCCAGGCACCGAGCAGCGCGATCGGCATGGCCACCAGGTAGACGCCGGCGGTGTCGGTCCCCATCAGGATGAAGCCTCCGACCGCGCCCGCACCGGCCATCCACGCCATCTCGACCAGCCCGATGCTCTCATGGCGGTCGACGAGCCATCCGACCAGCAATCTGACCAGCACCACCAAGAAGGAGCAGGCGGCGAGAACTGCCCCGGCCGCGGCCTCCTCGATCCCGATGTCGACGGCAGAGGGCACGATGAACAGTGAGAGGCCGTTGCCCGCCATCGCCCCGCAGATCCCACCGAGGGCCAGCAACAGAAGCGCCCGGGGTGGCCGGCCGATCGGGAGCTCCTGTCGGGAAACTGTCTTGGCGGCGTCGAATCGGGGAGCGGACATTGCCAGGGTCATGGCGATGACTGCGGCGATGGCGAACACCCAGCGCCACCCGAAGACCAGCCCGATGACCGGAAGCGATATCCCGGCGAGCACGCTGGCCATCGGGACAGAAGCCTGCTTGGCCCCGAACCCCAGCCCCTGGCGTCGGAAGGCGACACCGTCGAAGATGGCGAGGTTTGATGCAACCTGGATGAACCCGTTGGCGACCCCACCGATCGCCGTGGCAATGGGGAGCACCCACCACACCGTTGCCGTGCCGGCGACGACACAGGAGAAGACCGTGATGATGCTCCCGATTCGCAACGTGCTACCCGACCCCAGGCCCGCCACGAGCCGCCCGGCGGGGTTGGCCGTCAGCGCCGCCGCACCGAAGAAGGCGGCAGTCGCCAGCCCGAGTCGTCCGACGCCGAACCCGATCTCTCGTTCCAGCTGGAGGATCTGGGCACTGACCAGGAACAGGGGGAGCACACCCATCCCGGTGTAGACCACCGCCGCCAGCAGCGGGCGCCGGCCCAGAGTCGAGCGCAGTGGGTTTCTCATTCCGTCTGGCTCGTCCCGCTGATGGCGATACGGAGCTGGTGCAGGCCGGCGATCGTGGCGAAGCTGCGAACCCGCTCATCGTCACCGCCGAACTCGAAGACCCGGCTCAGGGTGACCTCGGGGGTGGTGACCGTGATCTCCACGGGACGGGTGGTGCGGGGGCCTCCCTCTCGATCGCCGCCGATCGCGCCAACGGTCAGCACGACGTTGGCAGCCGGGGTGAGGCCCTCACCCGTGCTCCCCGGGACGACCGTGGCAGCGAAGACGCGACCGGCTCGACCCGAAGCCAGGATTCGGGCACCGACCTGACCGAGTGTCGCCCGTTCGGTCGTCGCCAGGGCCCAGCCCCGATCCTCCAGGCCGGCGACCACCAGACCCTCGACGGTTTCTTCATCCACGGCGAACACCGCATCACCCAGCCTCGTCCGGACTTCGTGGTCGATCGGAGCGATGAGAGCCTCGGCCCCGGCCTCATCCGCAGCTTTGGCGGTGATGCGGACCTTGACCTCCATGTCGCTGATGAGGAACGCCACCGACGGGTTGGTGGCGACGAAGAGGTCGTCGAGGAGCTCCGCTACCTGCGACTCGCCCATCCCCCAGGTGCGGAGCACCCGGCTGCGGAGGACGGTGTGATCGCCGGTCAAGGAGCGCAGCCGGGGGATGACCTGCTCGTCGAGCATCGTCTTCATCTCGACCGGGACCCCGGGGACCGCGAACAGCCACTTCCCGTGGTGCTCCATGGCGACACCGAGCGCGACCCCGTTGGCGTTGGGCAGGCCCTCGGCCCCTTCGGGCACATCGGCCATCCGCAAGACCGTCGGGTTCACCGTCCCCCTTTGCGAGCGGATCCGATCCTCGATCCAGGCAGCGTGGCGCTCGTCCCGGGTCATCTCCCTGCCGCCGACCCGGCACAGCGCCTCCCGGGTCAGGTCGTCCTGAGTCGGCCCAATCCCCCCGGTGAGCAGAACCGCATCGGCCCGATCCAGGGCGAGTTCGATGGCGCTGACCGTTCGTCCCAGGTTGTCGCCGACGACGACCTGGAAATGGGAGTCGAATCCCTCCTCGGCCAGCCGGGACCCGATATAGGCGCCGTTCGAATTGATGATCTGCCCGATCAGGAGCTCGGTGCCGACGGCTATGACCTCGACGATCAATTGCCCGGCTCCCAGAGTCCGAACTTCCAGTCGGGGTCACCCGGGACCATGCTCCCCGCGAACTGACTGGCGTTGCCCATGGCACGGGTCCGCTCCAATGCCTGCCGGCCCAGGGCGAGTTGACCCCTCTCCCAGACGGGGAGAGCGCGTTCCAAGTCGCCGTCATGGGCGGCGAGCGAGTCGCGGAGCGCCCAGGCGTCAGCGCAGGCCTTGGCCTGGCCGGCGGCGACATGGGGGCGGAGACCGATGGCGGCGTCTCCGATCAGGCAGACTCGATCGAAGGCCATGCGCGGGCTCTCCAGATCGAACACGGCCTGGATCAATGGCTGCTCGCACCGGTTGACCACCTCGAAGAGGGTCGGGGCGAGCACCTGTTCCGCCGTAGCCCTCATCTCGGCCAGGTGCTCGGGGCGAATCGTCCCTGGGGGCATGGTGCCCGGTCGCTGGGTCCCATCCCGATCCGTCATCAGGTCCTCGAACGGCCCTCCCTTCGGATAGTTGCGATACCACACGAAGTTGATGACACGGTGGGGCGGCGTCGACCTCCCCTCATGGTCGGGGATGGCGTAGACGAGGATGTGCCCCGGGTCGAGCACCTGATAGACCATCGAGTCCGCCAGGTCGGCCTGCGCATGCCCGGATAGAGCGCCCTCCGGTGTCGTCCCCCGCCAGGCCACGTACCCCGAGTATTGGGGGTGCACCTCGGGAAGCAGGATGGAGCGGGCCGTGGAGCCCAGCCCGTCGGCACATACAAGGAGGTCCCCCGTCACTGACAGCCCGTTGGCCAGGTGGAGGGTCACTGAGTCGGGGTGATTGTCGAAGCCGACCATCTCATGGCCGAGGTGGTAACGGTCGTGACCGAATGCCTCGAGCAACGCCTGATAGATGGTGCTCCAGCCGCTGAACCGGAAATGAT
>JBFYOJ010000011.1:0-19214 GCA_041303885.1 Acidimicrobiia bacterium
GCCGGTGTCCTCCTCGCTGCCTTCCTGAGGACTCCTGGGGTCACCGTCGGGGCGCCCTACCTGCTCGGGCCGATAGCCGCCGTGGTCATCGGGGGAGCGTCTCTGACCGGCGGGTTGGCCAGCCCGATCTCCACGTGGGCCGCCGCTTTTTTCCTGGCCGGCCTCAATCAGATGATGCGGGTGATGGGCCTCCCCACCGCGCTCCAGTTCGTGGTGTTCGGCCTCGTGATCGTCGGGGGCATGCTGGTCTCCGGCGACCGGATCATCAAGGCCGTCGAAAGGGTGTTGCGCGACCGGTCACGACCGGGTCGGCGCATCGATGGGAATCTCGCCGTTGAGAGCGGTGTGACTTGAAAGAAGGAGAATCAGATATCGAACCCGAGAGCGGGAAGACAACGAGACACAGACCACACGAATGGAGGAGGATGATGAAACCAAGGGTGATAGCCCTGATCGCCATGTTGGCGTTGGTGTTGGCAGCCTGTACGGGCGACGTGGCCGAGACCACCACCACAGCGGGGGAAGAAGAGCCTGCGACAACCGCAGCGGAGGAGGAGCCCACCACCACGGCTGGCGGGGCTACGACCACGACAGCCGGTGCGGCCGAGGACCCTCTCGCCGAGTTCGGGGAGAGCACGGCTGCGGATCCGGCACTGGTGGAGAAGGCCTTGGGCCCGGTCGAGGAGGTGCCTGACATCGTCCTGGCATCCATCGCCCGAGCCGACCAGGATCTCGATCAGGCAACGATCGACACGGCGATGGCGTGTTTCTCGTCGACGGTCGGCGGTGGTGAGTGCGAGACCGGCACCGGTGGTGAGGTGATCATGGGATACGCCGACGGTGGCGGGCTCAATGTCT
Organism: Acidimicrobiia bacterium; assembly: GCA_041303885.1. GTDB lineage: Bacteria > Actinomycetota > Acidimicrobiia > Spongiisociales > ZC4RG35 > JARDZU01. The sequence goes on from JBFYOJ010000011.1 coordinate 859, forward strand.
GGCGTCAGGTGACCCGGATGGAGGCAATCCTCCAGGCGCTGACCTACCCGGAGATCGGCACCATCGTCTTCCGCGATGCACAATGGTCCACAGACCCGGCAGTCCCGATCGGCGACATCAACTTCATGGTGGAGCGTGGCGTCACCTTCATCATCGGCTACCCCGACTGGGGGATCGCCCTCGGTGACGCGATCAAGGCTGCCGAGGCGGCGGGCATACCGTATGTCCCCTACTCGGCTGGATGGGTCGGTCTGCCCGGTCAGGACGGGGCACTCGTCCCCGGCACGGACTATCTGAGCATCGTCGGTGAGGACCTGTGTGCGCTCGGCGAGAGCTTCTCCGAGGTCATCAATACCGGGGTCGGTGAGGGCACGATCGGTGTCCTCGGTGGGACACCGGGTAATGCCCTTTCGCTCGGATGGCAGCAGTGCCACCTCGCCTCCTTGGGCGAGGGCGTCGATGTGATCAACCCGCCGGCGGATGAGAACTCGACGACCGGTGACACGTACTGGGTCAACGACATTGCCCTGCAGACCGTCACGGGTTGGCTATCCACCAATCCCGACATCGCCGGGTACAGCTATGAGTACGCCGACGGCCTCTCCACGGCCCTGTCGGCCTACGAGCAGCTGGGGATCCCGTTGGACAACCTCACGGTTGCCATTCGGACCGACGAGCAGACGCTGTTCTGCGATTGGGCCGAGCGGAACAACCCGAACTACAACATCTGGTACTCGGCCGGGGGCAACTTCCAGTCGAGGACAGCCGTCACCGCGCAGATGATGAAGCTCGCAGGTGCGGAGATCCCGGCCGAGATCGTGGTCCCACATGTGATGCGACAGGTCACTACGGCCGACTGCAACCCGGATCGGGTGACCCCGACAGTGTCGGGCACCTCCCTGGTGCCGGACGCGGTTCTCGCGCTCATGTATCCGGAAGGATGACCAACGGCGATCTTCGAGGAGGGTCGGCGATCCCCGAGACCGTCCTCGAGCTGAGCGGGATCTCCCGCCAGTTCGGGGCGGTCCGGGCGCTGACCGATGTCAGCTTCGACTGCCGCGCCGGCGAGGTCCATGCCCTCGTCGGCGAGAACGGCTCGGGGAAGTCGACTCTCCTCGGGATTGCCAGCGGGTTCGTCGAGCCCGATCGGGGCACCATCCGGATCGGGGGAAAGAATCTGCGAACAGATTCGCCTGCCCTGGCACGAAAGCTGGGTCTGGCCATGGCATATCAGGACACCTCGCTTGTCCTGGCCCAGCCGGTCAAGAACAATCTCTATCTGGCCGCTCCGCCAGACGAGCGACCGGCCTACTGGCGGCGAAAGAAATGGGCACGAAGGCTTCTCGGCGAGTTCGACCTCGATATGGAGTTGTTCCCCGATGTGCCTGCCGGTTTCCTGACGCTCGCCGAGCGTCAGATGTTCGAGGTGGCCAAAGCTCTCGTCTCCAAACCCAAGGTGCTGCTCCTGGACGAGCCGACGACGGCCCTCGGTCCCGACGAGGTCGAGGCGCTTCACCGCACCGTTGTCGCCTGCAAGGAGCGCGGTATCGGCGTCGTGTATGTGAGTCACCGTCTCCCCGAGGTCCTCGAGATCGCCGACCGGATCACCGTTCTTCGCGACGGCCGGGAGCGGGGCACCTTCGATGCGATGGCGACCACGGAGCACGATCTGGTCGAGTTGATCGTCGGACGCCCCTTCGAGGCAGCATTCCCGCCCCCTCACCTCGAGGCCGATGAGCGTCGTGATGTGCTCGTTGTCAACGGGCTCCAGGGCCAATCGTTTGGCCCGGTCAGTTTCACCCTCGAGGCAGGGGAGGTTGTGGGGATCGCCGGCGCCGAAGGCAACGGTCAGCCGCAGCTGTTCGACACCCTCGCCGGGAGGACCCCACCCCGGGCGGGACGGGTGGTCTGTGACGGCAAGGAGCTGACGCTGATCTCGACGCACGAAGCTGTTCGGTTCGGGGTCATGTTGCTGCCGGGCGATCGCAAGCAAGAGGCGTTGGCACCGGTTCTCGGCGTCCGGGTCAACTCCACCATCCAGTCTCTACGCCGCTTCAGCGTCTTCGGCTTCTTGAGGAGACGTGCCGAGCGCAAGACCGTCGCCGATCTGGTCGACAGGCTCGAGATACGCACCCCCTCCCTGGAGCAGCCTGTCGAGTTCCTTTCCGGAGGCAATCAGCAGAAGGTCTCGGTCGCCCGCACCTACCTCAGGGACCCGGCCGTGATCCTCGCCTACGAGCCGACCCAGGGCGTGGACGTCGGCTCCCGCTTCGACATCTACAAGGCGCTGAGGGCCAGGACCGACCACGGCGCTGCATTGTTGGTCAAGTCGAGCGATCCCATCGAGCTCTCCGGTCTGTGCGATCGCGTCCTTGTCATGTCCCGCGGGACGATCATCGAAGAGATCCCCGGCGACGAGCTGGACGAGAGGCGCATCGTGGAGGCGATCGTGCGCGGGCCCGGTCTGTCCCGGGCGGGGCGGTCACCCTTTGGTGTTGCCATGCCCAAGTCCCCGACCAACAGCAGCGAGACGTGACCAGCCAGTACGCCGCCAAGGGGCCCATCGAGGCCACCCGTCAGTTCGTCCGGAAGGTGCTTCGCAATGCCCGCGACAAGAACAAGTGGCGGAAGGTGGTCAAGGTCCGGCTCTGGATGCCGGTTGCCCTTCAGATCATCCTGATCTGGCTCGTGGTCTGGTACACCAACTCGCGTTTTCCGGGCTTTGCCAACACCACCAACATGGTGAACATCATGCTGCTCGCCATCCCCATGGCGGTGGCGGCAATGGCCCAGACCCATGCCCTTCTCGTCGGCTACCTCGACCTCTCGGTGGGGGCGATGATCAGCTTGGGGGTGGTGATTGCCTCCTTCCTGATCCCGGTGGGGTCCAGCCCCACCCAGATCTTGCTCGGGACCGCGACCATCCTCGGGGCGGGGCTGGCCCTGGGACTGGTCAATGCCGGACTGGTCCGGGGGGTCAAGATCCCCTCGATCATCGCCACGCTGGCCACGCTCAGCATCATCGACGGGATCAACCTCACCCTTCGGCCGACCCCGGGCGGGACCATCGATCCCGCCTTCACCTCCCTGCTCCGCGGCGGCATCGGGCCGGTGCCGATCGCCTTTGTCGCCGTCGTGCTCGGCGCCGGCGTGCTCGATTTCTGGCTCCACTCCAGCGGTTCCGGTCTCCAGGTACGGGCGGTGGGCTTCGACGAGCGTGCGGCCAAGCGCGGTGGTGTCCGCACCAATTGGCTCCGGGTCAGGGCGCTGCTGCTCTCCGCTGTGTTCGCCGCCCTTGCCTCCTTCTTCGTCATGGCGCGATCCGGTGTCGGCAATGCCCAGATCGGCTCCAGCTACGCCCTGAACAGCATCACTGCCGCGGTACTCGGCGGGGCAGCACTGTCGGGCGGGCGGGCGACATACGTTGGGAGCGTGGTTGCTTCGGTGCTCCTCGCAGTGATCATCATCATCCTCCCCTTCCTCGGGCTGAGCTCGGATCACGGTCAGATGATCATCGGAGTGTTGGTGCTGATCGGGATCATCCTGTTCCAGGTGGGGGACATCAAGGAGCTGGTGAAGCGCAACTATCGACGGGCCCGTCGGATCGTCATCGGGAGCAGGCCCCCGAAGGCGGCCGAGCTGCCGGCGCTCTATCCCGCCGGAACCGACTTCAGGGTGACACCCACGGGCCGCAAGCTGATCCAGGGCGGGATCGTGCTCAGCCTCGACCCGGACGTTGGTGAGCTCACCTCCGGGGACGTCCTGATCGAGGGGGACCGGATCGCGGCGGTGGGTGTGGGGCTCTCCGCCGGGGACGCCGAGGTGATCGACGCCTCGGGGATGATCGTCATGCCCGGATTCGTCGACTCCCACCGTCACATCTGGGAAGGGATCCTGCGCAACATCGGGACCGACATTCCCCTCGAAGGGCGGGTCAGTTACATCACGTTCGTGCTGCGCACGCTGGCGCCCGTCTTCCGACCCGAGGACGCCTATGCGGGCAACCTGGTATCCGCCGTCGGCGCCATCGACGCCGGGATCACCACCCTTCTCGACTGGTCGCACATCCAGGCTTCGCCGGCCCACACCGACGCGGTGATCCAGGCGCTCGAGGACTCGGGTCTGCGGGGAGTGTTCGCCTACGGGTTCCCCTGGTGGGGCAAATGGGAGGAGCGGCAGCCGAGCTGGTTCGTCCGTGCCGCGACCGAGCACTTCTCATCGAAAGACCAGAAGCTGACCCTGGCCCTGGCTGCCCCGGGTCCCGAGTTCGTCGACTTCGAGGTGGCCCGGGACCACTGGAAGCTGGCCCGGGAGACCGGAGCCCGTATCACCGCCCATGTCGGGGTGGGGAGCTATGGCCAGGATGCCAAGGTCCAGGAGATGGGCGAGGCCGGGCTGCTCGGTCCGGACACCACCTACATCCATTGCACCACCCTCAACGACACCGAGATCCAGATGATCGTCGACACCGGGGGCACCGTGTCGCTGGCTTCGCCCGTGGAGATGATGATGGGTCACGGCATGCCCCCGATCCAGAAATTCCTCGATCGGGGGCTCAAACCGTCGCTCAGCATCGATGTCGAGACCAACGTACCCAATGACATGTTCACCCAGATGCGCTCCGTGATCACCCTCCAGCACGCCCTGGCGAGTGAGGCCGGAAAGCCGGGCATCACGATGAGAGATGTGCTCTGGTATGCCACCATGGAAGGGGCGCGCGCCAATGGGCTCGAGGACAAGGTGGGGAGTCTCACCGTTGGGAAGGCTGCGGATCTGATCATGCTCCGCACCGACAAGATCAACGTCATCCCGATCAACGATCCCGTGGCCGCGGTGGTAGCGGGGATGGACACCTCGAATGTCGACTCGGTGTTCATCGCGGGGCGGGCGATGAAACGGGGAGGCAAGCTGCTCCATGTCGATTGGCCGGCGGTGCGGCGAATGGTCAGCGAATCACGGGACTACGTGGTCGAGAAGTCTGGGTTCAAGCTTCCCGGGATCTAGGTTCCGCGCCTCGAGCCGAGATCCCCGTCGCGGCAGTGGCCCGGGTCCCTAGATTCCAAGCCATGTACAACACCCTCCTGTTTGTCCACATCCTCTTCGCCATCGGCTGGGTGGGAACGGGTTTTGCATTGCAGCGTTCGTTCCGCTCGATCCTGGCCGGCGAGGGTCAGGTCGAGGCGGATCGTGCGTTGGAGAGGTCGGAGTGGGCCGTCAAGTGGGTCTTCATACCAGCACCGCTCTTGGTTGTGGCCACCGGCGTCACCATGGTGATCCTCAATGACGGCATAGGGTTCTCCGATCTTTGGATTTCGATTGCACTCGGGCTCTTCTTGATCTCGATGATCATGAACGGGGTAGCAGGCCAGCGTCTCGACAAGCAGATGAAGTTGGCTCGCGCCGAAGGATCGCAAGCGAGCCCCGAGTATGCCCGTCTGCTCCAGAGCTCCCTGCGTCTCGGCTCTTGGGACATGCTCCTCCTCGTGGGGATCGTTGCCATGATGGTATTCAGACCGACTCTGGCCTGAGATCTCATTCGTAAGTCTTGACTTACCGTAAGTGGTCACTTACGATAGGTCCCGTGATCGATACCCAACTCGATGCCCTCGCGGTCGAGACGAGGAGGACCATCTTCACGATGCTCCTCGAGAAGCCACGTTCGGTCTCCGAGATCGCCGCCGAGCTTCCGGTCAGTCGCCCCGCGGTGTCGCAGCATCTCAAGGTGCTGGTGGAGGCCGACCTGGCCCGTGCCACGAGCTTCGGCAGTCGGCGGGTCTACTCGGCCCATCTGACCGGGATGACGGCTCTTCGAGATTGGGTGGATCAGATGTGGGACATGGCGATGGGCAGCTTCGCCACCTTTGCCCGGAGTGAGAAGGAGAGAGACATGGATCAGATGGAGAAGCTACGGATCGAGCCAGTGGTCAAGACCGTGATGGTGCCGGGCACACCGGCAGTGGCCTTCGAGTTGTTCACCCGGAGGATCGACGAGTGGTGGCCGCGGGTCACCCATTCGGTGGGGGGCGAGGATGCCGTGTCCGTTCACATGGACACCGGGATCGGGGGACGGGTCTACGAGACCACCAAAGACGGGGCCGAGCACGAATGGGGGCGGATCACCGGCTGGGAGCCGTCGGCGCGGGTCGCCTTCAGCTGGCATCCCGGTCTGTCCTCTGAGCAGGCCACCCACGTCGAGATCACCTTTCGACAGACCGCCGAAGGAACCGCGGTGACCTTGGTCCATGACGGCTGGGAAGCGAGGGGGGCCGACTGGAAGGAGATGAGGGACAGCTACGACAGTGGCTGGGACTTCGTCCTGGCTCGGGTCCCTGGCGCGAAGCCCGTTGGTTCGCCCATCGCTTCGAGTTGAACGACCGCCGGCTGGCTACCGCTTGCCGCGTCGGCGCAGCTCGTCGAGGCCGAGGACCACGCCGGTAGCCCCGACGATGGCCACCAGCCAGATGAACCAGATCCCGATCCGGGGCAGTGGCACCGGCGCGCCTATCGCCTGGATCTCCGACAGACGGCGCTCGTCGTGGTCGTCCTCCTCGGTGGCCGGTATCGATGCTGTCGGCTCGGGGCTATCCGGGCTCGCCGTGGCTTCCGGCTCCTCAGGCTCTTCCTGACCGAACAGCCCCGCCAGGAAGCTGTCGAGGTCGAATGTCGATGTCTGGGCGACATCGCCGGGCGGGAGACTGGTGTCGGTCACCACCACCACCGAGACCAGTGAGGTGGTTGTGGTTTGACGAGGCCCGGGGCCGAGCGTGGTCGTTGTGGTCGATGAGGTGGTCGTCGTAGTTGCCCGCGTTGTGGGGGTGGTGTTGGGGAGGGAGCGGGTCGTAGTTGTGGTGGGGATGAAGCGGGTAGTGCTGGTCGTGGGGATGAAGAGGGTGGTGGTGGTGGTGGGGGGCACGGTGGTCGTGGTCGTGGCCTCTGTCGTGGTGGTGGTCGGCTCGGTGGTGGTCGTGGTCGGGGCCTCGGTGGTGGTCGGGGCCTCGGTGGTGGTGGTCGGCCCGGTCACCTGGAAGGAAGTCGAGGCACAGTCGTCGGCGACGCAGGCGGTCACCGTGTGTGGCCCGACCCCCGCGTCTGGGACGCCGATGCCGGCGCTGAAGCTGCCACCCGAGACGGTGGCCGAGCCCAGACCGGAGCCGTCCCAGGTCAGAGTGGCGGTCCCGTCGGTCAGGTAGCCGCTGCCGCTGACAGTGGCGACGGAGCCTGCCTCTCCCTGTCCCGGCGAGATGGACAACGATGCCGCCGCGGCGGGGTTGGCCGTCGTCACCTGGAGCATTAGCAGGCTCAGGACCAACATGAGGGTCAGCGCGCCTACGGTGACTCGTCCTTGACTGGTTGTCTGTCGCTCCACGGGATACCCCGCACACCCCCCTCCGGCTTGAGGTTACTCGACCACTCTCAGTGTTCGCAGGGGGATTCCTCCCCATTGGCCTCGGGCGCGTCCGAAAGACCTCAATTTGTGTGTACCGCAGCGATTCGAGGGCGGATAGAGGCGGACGTCCCAATGAGACCCGATTTGTCACTCTGGTGAGCGGACCGAGTATTGGAGGTCTGCTTCAGGTCGATCCGCCGACCAGGCCCACAAGGAGGGTTGCGATGTAACGACCGAACTGGCCCTCGGGGCCGGAACCGAAACGGTGGGACCGTTTGCAACGCGTAACCAAAATCGCCTTTCGGGCGATTACCCGGGAGAGGGCTGGGGAAGACCTTGGAGGGAAGCGATGCGAGGATTGAAGCGATCAGGGATGACGGCCCTGATTCTGGTCGGTCTCCTGGCCGGTTCGAGTGCGGCCATGGCCCAGACCGATGAGGAAGAGGTCACCGAGACCAGAGATCTGACGGACACGCTGTTCAATTTCGGCTATGACCTGATCAACCAGATCCTCGTCTGGAACGTGACGGCCCTCGATGGCCTCTACGACTGCACCCTCGAAAACGGCATCCTGACCGCCACCTACGGTGAGGCATCAGATGATGGTCTGATCCCGGTCGATGAACTGGCTGACGAGACCGGCACATCCGTCGAGTTCCTCAATCGCCCCGCCGCCGAGGTGGACGACGAGCTGGAGCCTGCCGCCACCGAGCCGATCGCATACAGCGGGGCCGACGGTGAGTGTGGCATCAGCGGCGGCGACGTCACCGGGCCAAATGGCCAGGTCAACCACGGCATGTTCATGAAGTTGTTCAACAGTCTGTACGAGGGCAAGGGTCGCGGCTGTGTGATCCGATACCTCGCCCAATCCGCCCTTGGCAAGGGTGAACAGCAGGTGACTGCTGGCGAAGCCACAGAAATCGAGCGGACGGACACCGGAACGATCGACTTCACCACGGTCGAGGCCGACTGTGAGCACGGCAATGACAAGGCCGACGAGGGCGACACCGAGCACGCCGGGAAGCCCGACCACGCGGGAAAGCCCGACCATGCCGGCAAGCCAGACAATTCCGGCAAGCCAGACAATTCCGGCAAGCCCGATACTCCGGGCAAATCCGGATCCGCTCCGGGTCAGAACAAATGACCAGCTCTCCCTAACACCAACCCGGAGCCCAAAGAGAGGGGGCGACCACCGGTCGCCCCCTCTCTCGTGCGATAGGCTCGCCCGGTGTCAGTGCCGATGAATGAGGCGGCGCGGCGCAGGGCGGTCGCCGGGATCGTGCTTGCCTTTCTCCTTCTCGGGATGGCCGCGGTGGCGATCGCCCCGCTGCTCATGTCAGACAGCTACTCGGTGATCGAGCACTCGATAAGCGAGTCTGGAGCCCAGGGAGTCGATAACGCCTGGGTGGCTCGATCGGCTTTCCTCTTAGTGGGTTTCGGTCTCCTAGCACTCGCATCGGTGGCCGGTGAGCGCTGGGGTCGCTGGGGTGTGCTGGGTTTCAGGGTCTACGGCGTGGCGACCATCGCAGCTGGTGCCTTTGCCCACGGGCCATGGGCAGGCGTGCCCTTCGACCGGCTCGAAGGCTTCCTCCACACCGCCGCAGCCTTCATGGCGGGTCTCGGATTCGGAATCGGCGTTCTGGCGGTGGGCCTGAGACGGGGCCCGGGGGCAGGCTGGCGTCGGTGGCTCGACGTGCTGGCCCTGTTGTGCGTCGCGGTGCTTCCCCTGACCATGCTGATCTTCGACGCGACGACCGGGATCCAGCAGCGGTTCCTGGCCTTGGTCGGCTTCGCCTGGCTCATCGCCGAGACCGTTCGCGTCGGCTGGGCCGATCAGCCCCGTGCTCTGTCCAACGCGGGCCGGTAGACCCGTTCCAGATAATCCCGGACCATGCGGGTAGCGGTCACCCGTGGACCCAGGGTGCGCCAGGCGTGCCGGATGCGATCCTGGAATACCGGCCGGTGGCCGTGATACTCGTCGCGGATCTCCCAGAGCACGTCGAAGAGAGCGGAAGCCTCCTGGTGGTCCCTGTCCTCGACATGGGGATCATGACTGGCTTCGATCGCCCAGCCGTTCCGACCGTCGAACATCTCGGCCCACCATCCGTCGAGAATCGAGCAGTTGAGGCCACCGTTCAACGCGGCCTTCTCGCCACTGGTCCCGGAGGCCTCCCTGGGACGGATCGGGTTGTTCAACCAGACATCACAGCCTTCGACCAAGGTCGCCGCAATCGCCATGTCGTAGCCGGGTAGGAATGTGAACCGATGGTTCGCTGCCCTGGATGTGGAGAACCCGATGATCTCGGAGATCATGTCCTTGCCCGGGCCGTCGAGGGGGTGGGCCTTGCCGCTGTAGACGAAATGGACGGGTCGGCTGTCGTCTGCGAGCAACTCCTCCAGTCGGTCCCCGTCGTGGAGGAGGAGAGTCGCCCGCTTGTACGGGGCGAAACGGCGGGCGAACCCGATGATCAGAGCATCCGGGTCGAGCATGGTGCCTGTCCGGTCGGATAACAGGCCGGAGAGCCGGATCGAAGCGTTTCTTCGCAGGCGCCCCAACCGATCGTCGTCGATGTCACCCACCCGCTCCCATGCATCGGGATCGCCGTCCGACCATGTCGGACCGAGAACCTCGTCGAATGCGTCCTGTAGCTCGGGCCCCACCCAGGTCCGGGCGTGGATTCCGTTGGTGACCGAGTCGATCATGTCCCCGCACCCCACTCCGGCGAAGAGGTCCCGGCTCACCTCACCGTGCAGCTCCGAGACCCCATTGGCCGCGCTGCACACGCGGAGGGTGAATGCAGCCATGTTGAACTCCGCATCCTCGTCTGGATCCTCCCCCAGAGCCCAGATCTCGTCGACGGCCACTCCCCACTTCTCAGCCCACGGCTCCAGGTAGGGGAGGATCAGCTCCCGGTGGAATCGGTCGATCCCGGCCGGGACCGGGGTATGGGTGGTGAAGACGAGGCCCGGGCCGATCCGCCCCAGCGCCGACCGCAGATCGGACCCTTCGATCACCCTGTCGATCAGCTCCAGGATGATGAAGCCGGCGTGGCCCTCGTTGAGATGATGCACCGGGATCTCCCAGCCCATGGCGACCAGGGCCTTGGCGCCACCGACCCCCAGCACCATCTCTTGACGGAGACGGTCGAGGCGGTCCCCTCCGTAGAGACGGTCGGTTATGTGGCGGTCGGCCTCGGAATTGGTTTCGAGGTGGGTGTCCAGGATGAGCAGGGGGATGCGGCCGACATCGATCCTCCACACCCGCGCCTGGACGTCCCGTCCCGGGAACGGGATCGCGACCTCGATCCCGGTGTCACTCGCACCGATGCCCGATGGGGTGAGGTCGGGATAGGTCTCGGTCTGCCGCCCGTGCTCGATCACGGTCGGGATAGGTCTCGGTCTGCCGCCCGTGCTCGATCACCTGGGTGAAGTAGCCCTGCCGGTAGAAGAGCCCGACTCCCGCCAGTGGGATACCGAGGTCACTGGCCGCCTTGAGATGATCCCCGGCGAGAATGCCCAGCCCTCCGGAGTACTGAGGGACGAGTGCATCGACCCCGAACTCGGGTGAGCCGTACCCGATCTGCGGCTCGACCGGGTTGGCCAGCACCCCGTCCAGGTCTTCGATCTCGGCATGGACCCTGGTCATGAAGTCGTTGTCCGCGAGCAGGGCTTCGACCTGCTCCCCGGTGAGCGCAGCAACCACCTGCACCGGGTGTTTCTCGGCTCGCGCGCCCGGAAGGGAGAACAACAGCCGGCGACAGGACGGAGCCCAGGTCCAGCGGTGATTGGCGGCGAGCCAATGCAGTGTTTCGCGCAAGGCGGATGAATCCAAGTCGTTCTCTCTCATCAATGACAACGCCATCGATTCCGGTGTCGTCTGACGGGCCCGGCTCGATGGCCGAGATCAGGTTAGCGAGACATGTCGCACCAGGCCCTGGCCGAGGGGGTCGCGTCACCAAGCGGACGATCAGTGCCAAGCGGGCCGAATACTCTCCGCCCCTCGAGATTGCGTTCCCGATCGCACACACCCTTGGGGATGTCGATCGACGTGGTGTTCACCTACGAGAGTGGAGGGCGAAGGATGGTGGGATCTCGTCACGGTCGCCCTGACTGCCTATGGCCCGATTGGTAGGTTTTCGACGATGAGCTCAGATCGTCCGCGCGTGATTGCGATGGTCCTCGCCGGGGGGGCCGGCAAGCGGCTCATGCCGCTTACCAGGGATCGAGCCAAACCCGCCGTCCCATTCGGAGGTCACTACCGCCTCATCGATTTCGCCCTGTCCAACCTGGTCAACGGGGGCTATCGGAAGATCGTGGTGCTCACCCAGTACAAGAGCCATAGCCTCAACCTCCATCTCTCCCGGACCTGGCGGATGTCGACCCTGCTGGGCAACTACGTCACCTCGGTCCCTGCCCAGATGCGGTTGGGGGAACGGTGGTTCCTCGGTTCGGCCGACGCGGTTTTCCAGAATCTGAACATCCTCTCCGATGAGCGTCCCGACCACATCCTCGTATTCGGGGCGGACCACATCTACCGGATGGACCCGTCGCAGATGCTGGAACAGCATCTGGACGCCAAGGCGGGAGTCACCGTGGCCGGGATCCGGGCCCCGATCGCCCTTGCCTCCTCGTTCGGAGTCATCGAGCGGGGTCAGAGCAGCAAGATCGAGACATTCCGGGAGAAACCCGCCGACCCGAAACCGCTGCCTGAGGACCCGAACACGGTGCTGGCATCGATGGGCAACTACATCTTCGAGGCCGAGTTCCTCGAGGAGGTGGTCCTGGCCGACGCGCAGACCGAGGATTCCAGACACGACATCGGAGGCAACCTGATCCCGATGTCGGTGGCGGCAGGTCAGGCCCATGTCTACGACTTCGCCGACAACATCGTTCCCGGCTCGTTGCCGCGTGATCGTGGCTACTGGCGGGATGTCGGGACCATCGACTCCTACTTCGAGGCTCACATGGACCTTGTCGACCCGGAGCCGGTCTTCAACCTGTACAACGACGACTGGCCGGTCTACACCGCCGGCCGGACAGTGGCCCCGGCCAAGATCGTTGCCGATCGGGGCAACGAAGGGGCGGTGGTCGACTCGATCCTGTCCAACGGAGTCATCGTCTCGGGCGGGGTCGTTCGCCGTTCGATCCTCAGCCCGGGCGCCCACATCATGGGCGGAGCCACCGTGGAGAACGCCATCCTCCTCGACGGGGTCCGGGTCGAGCCGGGAGCGATTGTGCGGAACGCGATCATCGACAAGCACGTGTTGGTGCCGGCCGGAGCCGAAGTCGGGGTCGACGTGGCTCGTGACCGTGAACGTTTCGAGGTCTCGCCCGCAGGGGTCGTTGCGATCGGCAAAGAGGACGAGATCATCGAGCCGAAGTGATCTCCTCGTAGAGTCGGTGATACTGCTCGGCGGGTCCCGCCCAAGACCAGTCCCGGGTCATCCCTCGCTCCCGAATCGCCCCGCGTCTCCGGGTCGAGCGCCAGGCCCGCACCGCTCTGGTCAGGGCGTCGACCACCCCCAGGGTGTCCGTATCGTCAGCGACGAATCCGAGCCCGTCGGCCGGAGAGGAGTCGGCGTCGATGACCGTGTCGTGGAGACCGCCCACGTTGGTGACCACCGGCATCGACCCGTAGCGCATCGCCTGCATTTGGGTCAGCCCTGCCGGCTCGAATCGGCTCGGCATCAGATACAGGTCGGAGGCGGCGAAGATCCGGTGGGACAGGCCCTCGTCATAGCCCTCACGGAATACGAACCGATCGTTCATGGCGGCCGCGACCCGCTTCGCTCTCTCGGCCAGGGCCCTCTCACCGGAGCCGAGCAGCACCATGCGGGCGCCCAGCTCAGGCAGGGAGGATGCGGCCTCCAGGGCCAGATCGACTCCCTTCTGATCGGTCAGCCTGGTCACCATCCCGATCAGTGGGTCCTGGCTCGGCTCCCAGCCGAGTTCCCGACATAGCCGACGCCCGATCTCCCGCTTCCGGCCGGCCGTGGCGAGGTCGTAGTGGAGCGGCAGATGGGGGTCCGTGGACGGGTCCCAGGTGTCGGTGTCGATCCCGTTGAGGATGCCTATGTAGCGATCGCCCCGTGCGGCGAGGGCCTCATGGGCCCCGAAGCCGGTCTCGGGACGAAGCGTCTCCGCGGCAAAAGTCGGGCTGACCGTGACCACGGCGTCGGCGAGTGCGACGGCGCCGGTGAGCGGGTTCATCCCGCCGTACCACTCATATGCCTCGGGTCGGCGCCGGAGCCGGCGCAGCCATGCTCCGTCGGCCCAGCCCTGATAGGCCAGGTTGTGGATGGTGAACACAGTTGGTGGAGGTTCGATGAGGAGACCGAGTACCGCCCCGGTGTGCCAGTCGTTGAGATGGAGCAGGTCCGGGTGCATCGACGCGGCCAGGGCAGCCACCGCGGCCGAGAAGGAGAGAAACCGGGTGTCGTTGTCCGGCCAGCCCTCTCCATCGGGGTCGTTGTATGGGTGAGATCGCGCCATGGTCGGCGTGCCAACCAGGGTCACGTCACCGAAGCCGTCGAGAGATCCGTGACGCACCCGGGCCGGGCCTCCCCACCCAGGGACCTCGAGGATGCCCTCACCGCTCTGGACCAAGGGGAGGCCCCCGTAGTCCGGGAGCACCACTTGCATTTCCACCCCCCGCCGGCGCAGCGCCCCGGTCAACCCTGCGGCGGCATCGCCGAGGCCACCGACCTTGACGAATGGGGCGAGCTCGGCAGTGGCGAAGAGGACCCGCATCGGTGAGGTTCTAGCAGCCGGCACATCCGGTCTCGTCTCACGCACGCCACCGGCTCGGATGCGTAGCATCGATTCTGTTCGCGCCGAACGGACCGGAGGTCGACATGAGCGCTGGGAAGGTCGTGATGGTCATCATCGGGGCGATGTTGGCCCTGTTCGCATTTGGTCTCGTCGTCGCAGGCGGTGCCCTGTTGTGGGCATTTGGGACCCAACGCACGGACGACGGGTTCTTCGTCACCCCGACCGCCGGTCTCTCCACGGATACATATGCCCTGACCTCAGCCGAGATCGACCTCGGCGCTCGTCCCCAGGATTGGTTCCCATCGAGTCAGCTGGCCACGGTGAGATTCGACGTCGAATCCGATGTTCCTGTCTTCGTCGGCATCGCCGACGAAGACGATGTCGAGTCCTATTTGACCGGGGTCGGGTATGCCGAGGTGACCCGGATAGGCATCGGCCCATCGGATGTGACCTATCTCACCAGCGAGGGATCGGCGCCGGAGACGGCACCAGGGGACGAGAGCTTCTGGGTGGCCTCCGATGAGGGGGCCGGCCCCCTGACTCTGACCTGGGATCTGGAGAGCGGCGAGTGGGTTGTCGTGATCATGAACGCAGACGGCTCATCGGATGTGTCGGTCGATGTCGCCGCCGGGGCGCGGTTGGGAATCCTGCTTCCGATCGCCATCGGCCTCCTCGTCGGGGGCTTGGTCATCGGTGGGATCGCCGCCGCCCTGCTCGTCGCGGCGGTTGTCCGTCCCCGCGGCACCGTGCCCGCAGTCGGGGCCATTCCGTCAGCGGCCCCCGGCCCGTACCCAGCACGTCTCGAAGGCCGGCTCGACCCGGATCTCAGCCGGTGGATGTGGCTGGTCAAGTGGTTTCTCGCCATCCCGCACTACGTCGTCCTCGCCTTTCTGTGGACGGCGTTTGTTCTCTTGACCATGGTGGCCTGGTTTGCGATTCTGTTCACCGGCCGGTACCCGAAGGGCATCTTCGATTTCAACGTCGGGGTGCTGCGCTGGTCGTGGCGGGTCACCTTCTACTCGTCCGGCGTGCTCGGCTCCGATCGCTATCCGCCGTTCACGCTGGCCGCCACCGATTACCCGGCCGAGTTCGACGTGGATTACCCGGACCATCTCTCTCGCGGCCTGGTGCTCGTCAAGTCCTGGCTGCTGGCCATACCGCATTACCTGATCGTCGGGTTGTTCACCTCCGGTCTGGTCTGGTGGACCACCGACATCGGTGACGACCCGAATGCCGTGCTTCGCGTTGGAGGGGGGATCATCGGGATCCTTGTTTTGATCGCAGCGATTGCACTGCTCTTCACCGGGCGTTATCCCGAGGGCCTGTTCGACTTGGTCATGGGTCTTCACCGGTGGGTGTTCAGGGTCGCGGCCTACGCGGGGTTGATGAGGGACGAGTACCCGCCGTTCCGCCTGGATATCGGAGGCTCCGAACCTGTCATCGCTTCCGCAGAGTCTCCGCCGGTAGCCGGCGGAGACACGGGCACTCAGACTTCGATCGAGTAGAGCCGCACCGGCTGGTCGACGCCTTTCAGCTCGGTCGGCCCGAGATCGACAGCGACCACACCGTCCTTGTTCTTGACGTTGTCATACACCGTCTTCGAGGCAACGATCGTCCCCGGCTCTGCCAGCGTCTGGATGCGCGAGGCGATGTTCACCCCGTCGCCGAACACGTCGCCACCGGTTCGGGTGACCTCGCCGACATGGATCCCGATCCTGAGCTGGAACGTGCCGTCGGCGCGTGCCTCTGCCTGGATCTCCCGGGCTGAGGCGACCGCGCTGGACACCGAGGGGAACGTGGCGAGGATCCCGTCGCCCATCTCCTTGAGCAACTTGCCCCCATTGCGGGCGATGCTCTCACGATGGGCCCGGCTGGAAACCTCCAATGAGCGGAGGGCTCGTGCCTCGTCGCCGGCCATCATCGTCGTGTAACCGACGATGTCGGAGAACATGATCGCGGACAGCTGGCTGCTCGGGCGCCGTTCCGTCGCTCGGATCGCCTCGTCGAGATAGTGGCGCTTTCCCCGGAGAGCTGCTTGGTACTCATCGGGGGAGAGGATGTTCTCCTCGAGCTCCATGTCGACCTTGAGCAGGTTGTCGATGAAGGCGTCGAGACGATCGGGGCTCGAGGTGACCGCCTCCCTTATGAAGCGGGCGTCGATGTTGACGCAGACCGCTCCGACCAGCCCGTAGTCACGGCGGTAAATGGGGATGGTGGTGCATTTGAACTGCCGCTCCCCGATGTTCAGCTCGTAGTTGAGCTTCTCCTGGCCCTGGTGCCCGCGGGTCTTCAGGTCGAGGACCAGGTTGGTGGCGCCCATCTCGAGTTTGCGCCCGGTCACCTCACCGTTCTCGATGGCGACGATGGACCGGCCCGGGTTGACCAGGTTGTGGAGGAGGATCTCGATCCCGGTGTTGGGAAACGACCGTCCCAGCAGCTGCACGATGCGCTTGTAGTTCTCCAGGTACGCCTCGTTGTCGGAGATCACCGAGTCACCGTTGTACTTGTCGTAGAACCGTCGGTAATCCTCGATGTCTGCGGTCTCGAACCGATCGCGCACGAAGCTCTGCTCACCGATGACGACCAGCTCGCGGGCGGCGATGGGGTTGTCGTTCAGGAGAAAGTAGTCAACTGCCTTGTTGAACCGCTCGGGGTCGAACTCGATGTGGCGGTTCTCGTTGACGATGAAAGGGTAGAAGTCATATTCCTCGAGACGCTTGATCTCGGCGTCGGGCCCTGTCGTTCGCCGACGACCGACTGTGTACGCACCGAGACCGACCACGGCGAGCGCTGCGCCGGCCAGGACGATGAGGAGCGGGTCTGACACTGGCGTGAAGTTTGGCACGTGGCCGCGATTGCCGCCCCTACCCTGCGGTCGATGGAGAGCGAAGGCGGCAGGGGAACACTGGTCGCCTTCCTCGTTGGTGCCGTGCTCTCGGCCGGCAACCCGATCAGCGTCAAGTTCAGCAACGTCGAGCTCGACCCGTTCTGGGGGGCGACTCTCCGGTTCGCACTTGCCGCCGCCCTGATGCTCACAGTGATGGCCGTGCTCAGGGTCCGCTTCCCCCGGGGGAGGGCGTTGTTGGGAGCGGTCCTCTACGGGGTTTTCAACTTCGGTCTTGCCTTCGCCTGCTTGTTCTACGCCCTGGTCGAGTTGGGCGCCGGGTTCCTCCAGATCCTGCTCGCAGTCATCCCGCTGATCACCCTGCTCCTGGTCGTGGTGCAGCGCCTGGAGCGGCTCAGGGCTTCGGCTGTGGTGGGAGCGGTGGTCGCCTTCGTCGGGGTGTTGCTGATGTCCCAGGTTGCGGTGGGCGACTCGATCTCGCTGACCTCGATCCTGGTGGCAATGGCCGCGGCCTTCTGTCTCGCCGAAGGGGCGGTTCTGGTCCGGGTCTTCCCCCCCGAGCACCCCGTGTCACTCAATGCGGTGGGGATGACGGTGGGGGCGATCATCCTCTTCATCGGCCATCTCATCGCCGGCGATGAGATGGCCCTGCCGACCATGCGGGCCACATGGCTCGCTCTCGCCTACATGGTGGTGATCGGCTCGGGTGTTGTGTTCAGTCTTTGGGTGTATGTGCTGCGGCGCTGGGAGGCCTCCCGGGCTGCCTACAACTTCGTCCTGCTCCCGATAACCACACTTCTCTTTTCTCACTGGATCACAGGCGAGCAGGTGGGGCCGGAGCTCATCCTGGGTGGCATCCTCATCCTGGTCGGGGTCTACGTCGGGGCGCTCCGGCAAGGACGCCAGTTGGTCGAGGTCACCCCGTGACTCACGGCGCCGGATTGGGTCGGGCGCGCCGAACCCGAGCTGAGCAGACCGACTGCGGGAGGGTGGACCCAACCGTATATTGAAGTCCCATGCCCGTCTTCCTCTTCACCGACCTCGAGTCGAGCACTCGGCTGTGGGAGCACCACCCCGACGCGATGCGGGAGGCGCTCGCCCGTCACGACCGGATCCTTCGAGCCGCGATCGATGCCGGAAGCGGTCTCGTGGTCAAGACGACGGGCGACGGGGTGATGGCCGTGTTCCCATCCCCGGACGGCGCCGCCGCCGCCGCGCTGGATGCTCAGATCGCCCTCGCCGGTGAGGGGTGGGAATCGACCGGCCCGCTTCGAGTGCGAATGGGGATCCACGCCGGCGAGGCCGAGGAGCGCGATGGTGACTTCTTCGGGCCGGCCGTGAACCGGACCGCCC
>JBFYOJ010000012.1:0-10924 GCA_041303885.1 Acidimicrobiia bacterium
GAAGGAGAAACCGTTCTCCGACATCGAGGCGGTCTACGAGAAGGGCCACCGTGATTTCGGCGAGAACCGCGCGCAGGAGATGGTCGAGAAGGCGGCCCGGCTTCCCCGGGACATTCGCTGGCATTTCATCGGACCCCTCCAGTCCAACAAAGCGCGTCTGGTGAGGCCGATCACCCATCTGCTCCATTCGATGGACCGGGAGTCACTGGCGGCGGCGTGGTTGAAAGGAGCCGGATTGCCACCACCGGTGCTCCTCGAGGTGAACACCGGCCGGGAGCCGCAGAAGTCGGGAGTGCTGCCAGAGGAGGCCGGGTCGCTGCTGGAGCGGATTGTGGATCTGGGTCTCGACGTTCGCGGGCTAATGGCCATCCCGCCCCTCGCGGACGACCCCGAAGAGCAACGACCCCACTTCGCCTTGCTCAGCGAGCTTCGTGAGAAGCTGGCTTCCTCTCACCCTGGCCTGGTCGAGTTGTCGATGGGGATGACCGACGACTTCGAGGTCGCGGTCGAGGAGGGTGCATCTCTAATACGTGTTGGACGGGCTATCTTTGGCCCTCGCATGCAACGGAGCGATTGATGTCGTCACTGTTCTCAAAAGCTCTCGTCTACCTGGGGTTGGTCGACGAGGACCAGACGGATGCCGAGGGAGGCGAGCGCCCACAACCGGAGCGGATCGAGGAGCCGGTGCGGCGGGTCGAGCCGAGAAGGGTCGAGCCCGTCCCTCAGAGTCGCAGGGTCGAGCCACCTCCGACGGCACGGGCGGCGACACGTCCCCAATCGCGTTCGGAGGGGTCGGACATGGTCGGCCTGGTTCGCCCGGTCGAGGTCCAGTCCGACATCATCCTGGTCGAGGAGTTCGGGGACGCCAGGATCCTGGCCGACCGGGTGCGTGATCGGGTTCCCGTCGTCCTCGACATGAGACGGGCAGACCACGACCTGGTGAGACGTGTGGTCGACTTTTCCTCGGGTCTCATCTACGCCCTGGACGGGTCGATGAGAAAGGTCGGTGACGGCCTGGTTCTCGTCTTGCCGCCACGGGTGACCCTGAGCAGGGACGAAAAGCGAAGACTCGCCTCGCTGGGGGCATACGAACTCGAAGACATCGACGACTGATCCGTGGACATCGGCGGCGTCCTGATCCTGATCCTGCAGATCTACTTCTACGCGGTCCTCGCATGGGTGATCCTGTCCTGGATCCCCACGTCGTCGACCCACCCACTGGGCCGCTTGAACGTATTCCTCGATCGGATCATCTATCCGGTGATCCTGCCTCTTCGGCGGGTGATCCCGCCGCTGCGGCTCGGGGGTGGCATGTTGGACCTGTCACCGATCGTCCTGCTGATCGGGCTGAGGCTCCTGATGGGTCTGGTCGGGAGGATCCTCTGATCCTTGGAGCCACCCGTTCACGTCCGTAATCTCAGATCAAGAAGAAGGGGCAGAACTCAATGGCAATAACACCAGCCGACATCGAGAAGAAGACTTTCTCCACCGCTCTGCGTGGTTACGACCTGGACGAGGTGGACGACTTCCTCGATGAGATGGTCGCCGCGGTCCGAGAGCTGTAAGACGAGCTGGCCCAGGCGAGAACACGGATCGCCGAGTTGGAGCGTGACCCGAACGCCCCCGCCCCGGCAGCAGCGGCCGCACCGGCGGTTGACGAGTCGGCCGTGGGCCGCGCCTTGGTGGCGGCCCAGCAGGCGGCCGATCGGATGCTGGAGGATGCCCGCGTGGATGCAGACCGGACGTTGAGCGAATCACGCTCCGAGGCCGATCGGATACTCGAAGGGGCCCGCTCCGAGGCCGACAACTTCAACAAGGACCGGGACCAGAAGAAGGCAGAGGTCGAGGCGGAGATGGCGCAGATGACGGAGCTGGTCGCCGGTGTCCGCACCAAGCTCGCTGTGCTCGCCACCACCGTTGCCGACAAGCTGGACGAGATGGACGCAGTGGTCGCCGAAAGCCGTGGGGAGGAAGGCGAAGAGCCCGATTCGGAAGAGCCCCGGGCCGAGCCGGGCGAAGAAGGGGCCGAAGCCTCGATGGATGCTGCCGGAGACGAGGAGATCGAGCCGGAGGCCTTGGAGGTCGACGGCGAGGACGCGGTCGACGAGAGCGGGGACGGGGACGAAGCCGCCTATGAGAGTCCCGGGTCGACGGAGCTCGAGGGTACGGACACCCTGGAGCTGGACGAAGAGGGCTCTGAGGGCAACGAGGAGACCTGAGTCTGGCTCCAGCCTGATCCTCAGGCTCGGACGAGCTTCAGGCCGACCACCCTCCCGTCGATTTCGATCGCCCCGTCCAGGGGTGCCCCGCTCTCCTCGATCGATTCCGCCAGCACCTCGGATGAGATCTGGTCTCGGTGCGCCGCGATCGCTGCCCGGAGCTCAGGGTCGGGGCTCCACCAACTCAGGGCGATTCTGTCGGTGACATCGAGCCGTGCGTCGCGACGCATTCTCTGCACCCGGCTGATCATCTCCCTGGCGAGGCCCTCGAGCAGCAGCTCGTCGGAGATGTGGGTTTCCAGCGCCACCGCGAACTCCGATCCGGTCTCGACGATGGTCTCTTCCCTCGGTGTGCGCTCTATGGTCATGTCGTCGGCACCCAACTCCATCCCGGCGATGGTCACGCTCCTGCCTCCGAGGACCTCCTCGAGGACGGCCGGGTCTAGCGAGGCGATGGCTGTCGCGACCTCTGGCATTCCCGTGCCGAGCAATGGGCCGAGCTTGCGGAAGTTCGCCTTGGCCGAGAGGAGCACCAGGGCGCCCTCGTCTGAGGAGGTCACGACCTCCTTCACGTTGAGCTCGTCCGCGATCACGTCGGTGTGTGTCCCGACCGCACCGGCGACGGCCGGGTCCCGAGTGAGCACCGTGAGGCGTGACAACGGCTGGCGAACCCGATGGCCCTCCTTCTTGCGGAGATTCCGGCCCAAGCGCACCACCTCCCTGACCACATCCATCGATTCCTCCAGCTCCCGGTCGATGAGCGCGGCGTCTGCCTCGGGGAAGTCACGATGGTGGACGCTGGACACGGCGGCCGGGTCGTGCCGCGCCACTAGGTCCTGATACAGGTGCTCGGTGATGAAGGGGAGCACCGGTGCAAGTACCTCGACGAATGTGGTGAGCACCTCGTAGAGGGTCGCGAAGGCGGCGAGCTTGTCGCTGTCACCCTCACCCGATTCACCCCTGGCCCTCCAGAATCTGCGCCGGGACCGCCGCACGTACCAGTTGGTGAGGTGATCGATGAACCCCAGGGTCGGGGGCACCACGTTGTAGAGGTAATAGCCCTCCATCTGCTGGTTGACCTCGGCAACCAGGCTCTGCAAGGCGGAGAGGATCCAGCGGTCCATCTCCGGTCGTTGCCCGGGGGCCGGAGCCGAGTCGAGGTCGGCGATCGAGATTCCGTCAGCCTCGGCATAGGTGGTGAAGAAGCTGTAGGTGTTCCACATGGGGAGCAGCACCGTCCGGACCACCTCTGCCACCCCCTCCTTGCTGAACCGCAGCGGCTCGGCGCGGAGGACCGGCGAGTTGATCAGGAAGGCGCGAAGGGCGTCCGCGCCGAGTGAGTCGAAGATCTCCGAGGGGTCCGGATAGTTCTGGAGGCTCTTCGACATCTTGCGGCCGTCCTCGGCGAGGATCAATCCGTTGACGACGCAGTTCTCGAAGGCGGGTTTGTCGAACAGGGCGGTGGAAAGGACGATCAGGGTGTAGAACCATCCCCGGGTCTGGTCGAGCCCTTCGGCGATGAATTTTGCCGGGAAGGCCGCCTCGAACCGCTCGACGTTGTCGAACGGGTAGTGCAGGATCCCGTAGGGCATCGACCCCGACTCGAACCAACAGTCGAGCACCTCGGGGACCCGGCTCATCGAGCCGTCACACGACCGGCATGGCCAATGGATCTCGTCCATCACATGCTTGTGCAGGTCGTCCGGCCGTCTGCCCGAGAGCTCCTCCAACTCGTCGAGTGAGCCGATCGCGACCCGCTCGTCACACGAGTCGCACTCCCATACCGGGATGCAAGACCCCCAGTAGCGGTTGCGGCTGATCGCCCAGTCACGAGCACCCGCCAGCCAGTTCCCGAAGCGTCGGGAGCCTACGTAGTCGGGGACCCAGTGGACCGTGTCGTTTTGCTCGACCATCCGATCCCTGAACTTCTCCACCGCGACGAACCAAGTCGGGATCGCCTTGTAGATGAGCGGTGTCCCGGTTCGATAGCAGAACGGATATGAGTGGACGATGCGTGAGGAGTGGACCAGCTTGCCCGATTCCTTCAGGAGCCGGATCAGGGTGGCGTCGGCATCCTTGACGTTCATTCCTGCGACATCGGGCACCTCGTCGGTGAATGAGCCGCCGCTGTCGACCGGGTCGACCATGACACTGATCCCTGCGTTTTGCAGTGCGTAGAAGTCCACCTCCCCGTAGGCGGGCGCCATGTGCACCAGTCCCGTTCCCTCGTCGAGGGTCACTTCCGGGGAGGCAATCGTCCTAAAGGCTCCGTGGTCTCTCTCCTCGCCGAAGTAGTCGAAGGGTGGCTGATAGGGGACGCCCAGCATCCGGGAGCCGGGGGCGCTGTCGACTTGGAGGTAGTCGTCACCGAATACCGTGGACGCCCGATCCTTGGAGATCCAGTAGTGATCGCCACCGTCGGCGATCCGTAGGTATTCGATCTCTTCACCAACCGCGACTGCGAGGTTCGCAGGGAGCGTCCACGGCGTGGTGGTCCAGATCAGAAGGAAATCGCCGGGTTGGACCGGTCCGGCCCCTTCGACGACTTCGAGCCGTACCGTGATCGAGGGGTCCTCTACGTCCCGGTAGTCGAGATTCGCCTCGAAATTGGAGAGCGGGGTGGTGGCGCCATATGAGTAGGGGAGGACCTTGAAATCGCGATAGATGAGACCCTTGTCCCAGAGTTGCCTGAAGACCCACCACACCGTCTCCATGAACTCGGGGTCCATGGTCTTGTAGTCGTTCTCGAAGTCGACCCACCGGCCGATCCGCTCGGTGAGGACCTCCCACATCTCGGTGTTTGCCTGGACCCTCACCCGGCATGCCTCGTTGAACCGGTCGATCCCGAACTCGGCGATCTGGCGAGGCCCCGAGATCCCGAGTGCCTTCTCGACCTCCATCTCGATGGGCAGGCCGTGGGTGTCCCATCCGAACCGGCGCTCGACCCGGTAGCCCCGCATCGTCCAGTAACGGGGGACGACGTCTTTGATCACCCCGGCCAACAGGTTCCCGTAATGAGGGCTGCCGGTCGGGAAAGGGGGTCCGTCGTAGAAGACGTACTCGTTGTCAGCAGGCCGTCGTCGCACCGATTCGAGGAACGCATCGGACTCCCGCCAGAGCTCGAGGACGCCTCGCTCCATCGCAGGGAAGTCGACATTCGGGTCGACCCGGGTGAAACCTGTTCGACGGCTCGACGTGCTGGTGTCTTCTGACATGAGAGCCGGGAATGGTAGGTGTGCCGCGGGATTGGGATAGTTTGTCCCGGATGAGCGCCTCGGCGGTGAGCGCACACCCCGATGGGGTCATGCTCCGGGTATGGGTCGTTCCGCGCTCCTCGCGATCGGAGATAAGCGGACGGCATGGCGACAAGATCAAGGTCCGGGTCATGGCGCCACCCGAGAGTGGCCGGGCGAACGAGGAGGTTCGCCGCCTGCTCTTCCGTCGGCTCGGTGTCGATGTCGAACTGGTGAGCGGCGCCACCGGCCGGGAAAAGGTGTTCCTGGCACGGGACATCGAACTCGAGGAAGTTGTCGGCAAACTCGCCAGATAGCCGGTGGGCGTTGGTAGGGTTCCCGCCCTTTAGCAGGGGGAACCTGTGGCACGACAACTCGCCAAGTCAACCGTTGAGAAGTTCAGGGTCAGACTCGAAAACGAGCGCGTTCGTCTCCAGGGCCTGGTCGACGACTATGAGCAGGAACTGGAGGAGGCGCGGCTCTCGGAGAGCTCGTCCGACCGAAGCCCGGACCCGGGGAACGCCGAGGCCAGCTCTACGAAGTTGGAGTATGCGAAAGAGCTGTCGATCGAGCAGAACACCCTGGACTTGCTGGGTAAGGTCGAATGGGCTTTGGGGAAGATCGACCTCGGGAGCTACGGGTTGTGTGAGGTGTGTGGCAAGTCGATCCCGCTTGCGCGGCTCGACGCTCTGCCCTATGCGACCTTCTGCGTAGAAGACGCGCGAAAAGCTTGATCCGCCGTTACGCGGTCGCGGTCGGCCTGGCCACGACGGTGGTCGTCATAGACGTGGTGACCAAGCGCTGGGCTTCCATCAGCCTGACCGGTGAGCCGCTGGTGATCATCCCCGGGTTCCTCGAGCTTTCGTACACCGAGAACCCGGGGGCCGCCTTCTCGCTGTTTCAGAACGCCGGGCCGTTCCTCGGTCTCGCCGCCATCGCCGTCAGCATCGGGATTCTCTGGTCACTGCGAAGGGACCGCCCGATTCTGGAGACGATTGCCTTTGGGCTGATCGTCGGTGGTGCCGTGGGAAACCTCGTCGATCGCGTGTTCCGTGGCAGCGGTTTCCTGGATGGGCACGTCATCGACTGGATCAACCTCTGGTGGATTCCGACTTTCAACGTGGCCGACATGTCGATCACGATCGCGGTCGGCCTGCTACTGATTCACGCGTGGCGAACACGCTGAAACTGGAGGTCCCCGAGGAGCTCGACGGCGACAGGGTGGACAAGGCAATAGCCGAGCTGCTCGACCTCAGCCGGGCCCGGGCCCGTTCCCTTCTCGAGGAGGGGGTCCTGATCGACGGAGCGCCGGCCAAGCCGAGCGATCGTGTCCGCAGCGGGATGATTCTGGAGACACCGGCCCCGGCCCCGCTGGTCGAGCTGAGCCCCGAGCCTGTCGATTTCGAGGTCATCCACGAGGACGAGTCGCTCATCGTGGTCGACAAGCCCCCTGGACTGGTGGTCCATCCGGGTGCGGGGAGGGCCGGGGGCACTCTTGCCGCCGGGCTCCTCCACCGATACCCCGATCTCGAGGGAGTCGGGGAGCCGGGTCGGTGGGGCCTCGTCCACAGGCTCGACAGCGACACATCGGGTGTGCTGTTGGTGGGGAGGACCAAGGAGGCCTACAAGCGACTCAGCGCCGATCTGGCGGCTCGTCGGATCGGGCGGACCTACATGGCTCTCGTCCACGGGCTGTTTGCCACCCAGACGGGGACGATCGACGCCCCGATCGGGCGCGATCCCGCCCGGCCAACCAGGAGGGCGGTGCTGGCGGGGGGGAAGGCGTCCGTCACCCATTACGAAGTGGCCACCGAATATCCGGACGAGGGGCTCACCCTGCTCGAAGTGCGGTTGCAGACCGGTCGGACCCATCAGATCAGGGTGCACATGGCTGCAATCGATCATCCCGTGCTCGGGGACCGGCTCTACTCCACCTTGAACAGCCCGGTCATCACCCCTCGCATCTTCCTCCACGCCCGCCGTGTCGACCTTCGCCATCCCGCCACAGGGGAGGAGGTCTCCTTCGTCGCTCCCATGCCGGCCGACCTCGTCGAGGTGCTCGAACAACTGGAGGCGAGGGCAGCCGGCTAACCGGCCGGTGGCTCTACCGTTCCGTCCGTGACACAGGATCACGCCACCGCCGCCCCGGCGTGTTACCGGCACCCGGACCGGCAAACCCTGCTCAGTTGCAGCCGATGCGGGCGACCGATCTGTTCCGCCTGCTCCACCGATGCCGCGGTAGGGCAGAGGTGCCCCGAGTGTCTGCGGGCAGAGGGAACCCAGGAGATCGTCCCCACCGGGCCACGCCGACGCTCGGCGGCCACTTCGGGTGCTCCCGGCACGATGACCTTCATCGCGCTGGCCGTGATCTTCTACGCCCTGGGCTTTCTCGGGTTGGAGGAGGAGCTGCTGTTGCGCTTCGCCCAGATCAATGCCGCCGTCGCCGTGGGGGAGTGGTGGCGGATCTTCACCGTCGTCCTGCTCCACGGGTCGTTGACCCACATCCTGTTCAACATGTGGGCGTTGTGGGTACTGGGGCCCCAGATCGAGCGGGGGGTGGGCACCTGGCCCTTTGTCAGCCTCTTTCTCGCCTCGGCCGCAGTGGGTGGCGCATTCGCCTATCACCTGGGAAGCATCAACGATGTCGGGGTCGGGGCGTCCGGCGCCATCTTCGGGCTGTTTGGCATATGGCTGAGCTGGGCTCTTCATCGCCGTGACACGATGC
This sequence comes from Acidimicrobiia bacterium, assembly GCA_041303885.1. Taxonomy (GTDB): domain Bacteria; phylum Actinomycetota; class Acidimicrobiia; order Spongiisociales; family ZC4RG35; genus JARDZU01. Next base: position 8,178 of record JBFYOJ010000012.1, read on the forward strand.
AGGGCCGCGCTCTCCTCGGCCAGCTCGGATTCCTCCTCCTCATCAACGCCGCGCTCCCCCTCATCTTCAGGAACATCTCCTGGCAGGCGCATCTCGGAGGCCTCATCGCCGGATTCCTGATCGGGGAGGCATGGAGCCGGATCCAGGGGCCGCACGCCGCCAGAGCGAGAACAGCAGTCGGGTTCCTCACAGCCGCCCTGGCGGTCGTGTCCGTATTGGTCTGAGCACGTAGCGGGGCCGGGCGTGCGTTATGCCATCCTGGGTGGTCGATGACGCTGCCCCGGTCGATCCTCTCTCGCGAGTTCCTTCCGGCATCCGTCGCGATCTTCACCACGGTGGCGATCGTGGCTTTCGAGGGATTGGCGGTCACCGCAGCCCTGCCCGATCTCACCGCGGAGCTCGGAGATGTGCGTCTGCTTCCCTGGGTGATCACGGCGTTCCTCCTTGCCTCCGGGGTCACCACCGCCATCACGGGCTCATTCGTCGACTCTGCCGGGATCTCCACGGTGTTCCGGTGGGCAACCATCGCGTTCGGGTTGTCCTCCCTCGCAGCCGCGCTTTCCCCCTCGATGGAGATGCTCGTTGCGATGCGGGTCCTCCAGGGCGCTTCGGGCGGTGCGGTCATCTCGGTGGGACTCGCTGCCGTGGCCCTGGTCTATCCGGGCCACCTGGTCGGCCGTGCCCTGGCAGCCAACTCGAACGTCTGGGGCGTTCTTGGCTTCGCCGGGCCGGCCCTGGCGGCCGTCCTGCTCCAGGTCGGTTCCTGGCGCTGGATCTTCCTGGTGATGGTGCCGCTCTCGGCCGCGGCTCTGGTCGCCGGCTGGCGGACTCTGCCCGGGCCTGTCGAGCCGGCTCCGCTCCGGGTCGACTGGATCTCGGTGGGGCTGTTGGTCGTGGCCGTGGGTGCCCTCCTCGCGGCGGTGTCGAATCCGTCGGCGGGGTCGTCCCTGCTCCTCGTGCTCGCCATCCTCTCCGCAGGTCTTCTCTGGAGGAGGATGGGGCGGAGCGGCTCGACCCTCCTCGATCGGCAGTTCATAGGGGAGTCCCCCTATCTCCACCTCGCCCTGGTGGCCTCCCTGACTCTGGCCGCAACGATGGGGCTCGCGGCTTACCTGCCGGTGTATGTGCGAGGGGCCCGAGGCGCCAGCGCGGCCGGAGCGGCATGGTCGGTGCTGTGGCTCACGATCGGGTGGACGGTGGCCGCCAACATCGCGGGCCGGGTCACCGACAGGGTGAATGGGCGGTCGGTGCTCCGGGTGGGGGCGCTGGCAGGGGCTCCGGCAATCGGGGCGGCCTGGGCATCGGTGGCGCTATCGGCTCCGCTGCCGGTTGTCTACGCCTGCTATTTCATGATGGGGATGTCGGTGGGGACGGTGACCAATGCAGCCCTGCAAATGGTGCGACAGGCGGTCGCCGACAACCGGGCAGGACGTGCAACGTCGGCCCACGCCTTCACCCGCACCCTGGGGATGACGATCGGAGCGGGTCTTGCCGGCGGGGTGATCCTGGCCACGGTGGCAGCGTCGCTCGGCGACATCTCATCGGTCAGGGCAGCCCTGTCCGGAGACGCCGGCGACCTGGCCGGCCCGGCCGCCGCCGCCCTGGCCCAGGGCTTTGCCACCGCCCACGGAGTGAGCCTCGTGATCATGGTCGCGGCCATCGTCGTCATGTTCCGGCTGGTCTACCGATTGGAAGCCGATTGAATCATGCCCGACTTCGGCCGTCGCCGACGATCGTGCAGTGAAGGCATGGCGCTCATCGACGCTCACCCCTCAATGGCGGACAGACGCCGGTCGGCCGGGGCTGCTGCCGCGTGGCAAGAGGTGGCGCTCAGCCGCCCTGAGTCCTTGGACAGTCTGCTACCTTGAATGACAGTCGTGTCATTCGCCCACCTCCACCTCCATACCGAGTATTCGATGCTAGACGGTGCGGCCAGGATCAAGGATGTGGTGGAGGCCGCGGCCGCCGACAACCAGCCGGCTGTGGCTATCACCGACCATGGGGTTCTCTACGGTGTGGTCGACTTCGTGAAGGCCGCCAAGGGGGCAGGGATAAAGCCGATCATCGGGATCGAGGCCTACTTCACCGATGGATCCCGGTTCGATCGCCCGGTTGGGCCATCCAACAAGCGGTACCACATGAACCTCCTCGCCGAGAACCAGACCGGGTACAGGAACCTCCTGCGTCTTTCCTCACGCGCTTTTCTCGAGGGGTACTACTACAAGCCGAGGATGGACTTCGATCTCCTCGGCGAGCACTCGGAGGGGATCATCGCCACCTCGGGATGTCTCGGAGGCATGGTGGCCCAGCTATTGGCGCCGGATTCGATGAGTGAGGAGGGGAACAAGGGCCAGATCAGGGACTTCGATGCGGCATTGGCCGCGGCCGGCAAGTTCCAGGACATCTTCGGGAAGGACAACTACTTCATCGAGGTTCAGGACCACGGTCTGGCTGCGCAGCGGGCGATCATGCCCGACCTGCTCGAGATCTCGCGGCGGATCGGTGCACCGCTGCTGGCGACCAACGACGCCCACTACACCAGGCGGTCCGAGCACGATGCCCACGATGTCCTGCTCTGCATCCAGACCGGCTCGCTTCGGGACGAGACTGGTCGTCTTCGCTTCGAAGGAGACGAGCACTATCTGAAGACCGCAGACGAGATGCGCCGTCTCTTCCCCGAGGACGGCTTTCCCTCCGCCTGTGACAACACGCTGTGGATCGCAGAGCGCGCCAACGTGGAGATCGAA
>JBFYOJ010000013.1:0-2981 GCA_041303885.1 Acidimicrobiia bacterium
CGCCGCCGAGCACCAGTCCTACCCTGCTCACACGGACACGATAAATCGTTTCACCGGGATTTCGATACCGTTCTCCTCGTGTTCATCGATTTGGTGGAGACGGGGGCCCCTTGGGCGCAGCTCGAGTCGATGATCCTCGCGTGGTCCGAGACGCCCCATCAACCCGCCATCAGCGAGCACGCGAGGCAATGTCTGCGCCGCCACGAGGGCGTCGCCCTGGTCGACGCCGACCGCCCGGCGATGGTCACCATGGTCCCGGGACGGGTTGCCGGCAATGACCTGATCGAGATGGCCGGCCCGGCTGGAGTCGACCTGGGAGAGGTTTGGGCTGGGGTTCGCAGTGAGCTCATGGCCACGGCCAGGGCACGTGGTCGACGCTCGGTGGCGGTGCTCGCCGGTTCGCCGGAGCTGGTCGATCGGCTTCGCCATGATGATCTGATTGTTGATCGAAGGGTGCTCAGGGGCACGATTCGCGAGTGTGATCTCAACGGTTTCCAATCTTCCATCCCGATCAGGGTCTTTCGCCCGGGCGTGGACGAAGGAGCGCTCCTCGAGCTGATCCGGGTGACGTTCCAGGGCCATCCGGAGAACGGCGCCTGGGCTCACGAGGATCTCAGCGGGCGTCTCAACGAGCCGTGGTTCGACGAGCGCGGCCTCTTTCTCGGACTCGAGGGAGGGAAGCCGATCGGGTTCGGGTGGACCAAGGTCCATCTCGACCGGGTGGGCGAGGTCTATCTCGTCGGCGTCCACCCGGAGCACACCGGACGGGGCGTCGGGCGCGACCTGGTCTACCGCAGCCTCGAGCACCTCTTCGTCACGCGCAAGTGCCCTGAAGCCATCGTCTATTGGGATGAGTCCAATGAAACGGCAGCCAATCTCTATCGAGAAGTCGGTTTCACCGTCGACCGGGTAGATGAGGTGTACCGGCTCGAGATCTGATCAGCCGAACGAGCGGCCGCAACCCTGGCAGCGGGCGTCATCCTCCATCGTCGGCCCATAGCACCATGGGCAGGGCAGGTCGTCGCCTCGCTCGTCCCGTGGGGTCACGACCAGGCTCGGATCGATCCGATACTGGTGGTTGCCCCGTATCCCCTTAGCCAGGGCGAACAGACCCGTCGTGGCGGTTGCTGCGACTAGAGCTTCCAACACCGTCCGTCCTCCTTGCTTCAGCCTCGAAGAGGCTATGAGGGGACTTGTCGGAATTCGTGGATTTCGGGGTCGGTCAGGTGCCGAGAACGGCTTCGGTGAGGTCGTCGACCAGGTAGCTCAGGTCGCCGAGACGGCCCTCCCGGACCTCGGCTGCCTCCAGCATCATCATCGCAGCGTGGTAGGCGACCCAAGGCCGGTAACGGCTCTCGGGCAGCTCGGCTCCATAGCCGCTCCGGAACGCGGCGGCCGCATCCTCCCCGATACGGGACGCAAGACGCCAGACAGCGAGGGTGAGGTCCCATTCCGGGGGGGCGAGGGTGGCCCACTCCCAGTCGACGATGGTCACGTTGCCGGCCTCGTCGACGACGAACTTGGAGAGCACGGGTTTGGTGTGGGACGGGGCGGGGGCTGTGGCCAGAGGAGGCTCGAGTTGGAGAGCCTTGTCCAGCACGACCTGCTCCATGCCGAAGCGACGCCGGTACCGCCCAAGACGCTCGATGGTGGACCGGTAGTGGCTCAACACGTAGTCGGAGTCGATTCCGGCGGCGAGGTTCGTGATCTGTGCCTTGGACGAGTGGATTCCGCGGAGGGCGGAACCAGAGGCCTCGACCGCCTCCAGGTTCTTGGGGAGGCTGGCCAGGCTCCAATGACCGGCGTCGTTCATCCTCAACCAAGCCATCTCGCCCTCTGTGCCGTGGCCCAGGATCTGCGGGACGGCCGGGACCCCTGCCAGCGCCTCGAGAGCATGGCGCTCACGGCGCTCCCGTGACGAGACCGGGTAGACCTTGACAATCGTGCTCTTGTCGCCCTCTATCACCCGGAAGACCTTGTTGGCACCCGAGGAAAGCTCGCGAACCATCGCACTCGGATGGAGTTTCGTGACAAGCTCTCTTGCATCCATTCGCGGTTATCCCCTTGTGCACTCGGCAGCCGGCACGATTGCGTCCAGCAGGCAGTTAGCCTCTTGCGCGCCCCAGGCTAGCGAGATAACCACGTGTCACTAGAGCTTCGTTACCCGGATGGAAAGGTGATCGAGCACCCGGACGGCGTCACCGGGCTGCAAGTCGCGCAATCCATCGGGCCCCGTTTGGCGGGGTCGGCGGTCGCCGTGAAACTCGACGGCGAGTTGCGTGATCTCAATCGCGTCCTCGATCACGGCGGCGATTTCTCGGTGATAACGCTGGACAGCGAGGAGGGATTGGACATCCTTCGCCACTCTTCTGCCCATGTCCTCGCTCAGGCCGTCCTCGGCCTCTTCGAAGGCTCCACCTTCGCGATCGGGCCTGCAATCGAGGATGGCTTCTACTACGACTTCAAGGTGGACGACCCGTTCACCCCTGACGATCTCGAGCGAATCGAGGGGCGGATGAGGGAGATCATCTCCGAGGATCAGCCTTTTGCCCGGGAGGCCCTGTCGCGGGATGACGCTCTCCGTCTCTTTGCCGACCATCCGTTCAAGACCGAGATCATCGAGAGCGTCGAGCCGAGCGAGGTGAGCTCCGGGGAGGACGTCACCGTCTATCGGAATCTCGAATTCGTCGACCTGTGCAGGGGCCCCCATCTGCCCTCCACCGGGCGGATCCCGGCGTTGAAGCTCTTGCGCAGCTCCGGCGCCTACTGGCGCGGAGACGAGCAACGCGACCAGCTGCAGAGGATCTATGGGACCGCCTGGCCGTCGAGAAAGGACCTGGAGGCCTATCTGACCCGGCTCGAGGAGGCCGAGAAGCGGGACCATCGGCGTCTGGGCCCGGAGCTCGACCTGTTCAGCTTCCCCCAGGAGCTCGGCTCAGGCCTGGTGGTGTGGCACCCCAAAGGCGGCATGCTGCGCAAGG
>JBFYOJ010000014.1:0-12089 GCA_041303885.1 Acidimicrobiia bacterium
ACCGGGATGTTCTCGGTGGAAGCGGTGATCAGCTCCTGCATGGTCATCTGGAAACAGCCATCCCCGTCGAGGGCGATGACGACATCGTTGGGGCGGGCCGCCTTTGCGCCAACCGAGGCCGGCACGGCAAATCCCATCGTTCCCAGCCCGCCGGAGTTGACCCATGTCCGGGGGTCGCTGAATCCCCAGAACTGGGAGGCCCACATCTGATGCTGTCCGACGCCGGCGGTGATCACCGCCTGGCCACCGGTTATGGCGTGGAGGCGCTCGATGAATTGCTGGACCTTGATGGGCCCGTCGGGCGCCTGCTCGTAGGAGAGCGGGAAGTGCTCCTGCCACGAGCTGAGCTGGGCGAACCACTCGTCCCGGCTCGGAGCGTCGGCCAGGGCACGACGCGAGCTGAGAGCGGAGAGCAAGTCGTCGAGAACCGATCGGGCGTCACCGACGATCGGCACTTCGGGGACACGGACCTTGCCGATCTCGGCAGGGTCGACATCGACGTGGATCACCTTGGCGCTTGGGGCGAAGGCGTCGGGGTCACCGGTGACTCGATCGTCGAAACGGGCACCGAGGCTGACCAGGACATCGCACTGTTGAATGGCCGTCGTGGCCGTGTATACGCCGTGCATCCCGGGCATGCCGAGGGCGAGGCGGTGGTCGTCGGGAAAGGCGCCGCGGGCCATGAGAGTAGTCACCACGGGCGCGTTGACCGCCTCGGCAAAAGCGAGCAGTTCTCCGGCGGCCTCCGCCTTGATCACACCGCCGCCGACGTACAGGACCGGGCGCTCGGCGCTCTCGATCAGGTCGATCGCCGAACGGATCTGCATCGGGTGGCCCGAGACGGTCGGCTTGTATCCGGGCAGGTTGTGGAGATGAGGCTCGCGCCAGGTCGTCACCTGGTTGAGGACGTCCTTCGGGATGTCGACAAGGACCGGCCCGGGCCGGCCGGTCGAGGCCAGATGGAATGCCTCGTGTACCAGGTTGGGGATGTCGTCGGCGTTGGTGGCCATGTAGGAGTGCTTGGTGCAATGCATGGCCAGACCGGTGGTGTACGCCTCCTGGAAGGCGTCACTGCCGATGGCGGTGGTCGGGACCTGCCCGGTGATCGCCACGATCGGGGTCGAGTCCATCAAGGCGTTCTGCAGCGGGGTGATCAAGTTGGTGGCTCCGGGCCCGGAGGTGGCCATCACCACCCCGACACGCCCGCTTGCCTGGGCGTAGCCCTCGGCCATGTGGCCGGCGCCCTGCTCGTGGCGGGCAAGGACATGTCTTATCGGACTGTCGAGGAGAGGGTCGTAGGCGGGGAGAATGGCGCCTCCGGGCACCCCGAAAATGATCTCGACTCCTTCGTGCTCGAGACTCCGAAACAGGGAGTGGGCCCCTGTGAATTTGGCTGGTTCTGTCATGGGTGTCTTGGGAACAAAAAACCCTCCGGGTGGAGGGTTTGGCGCACGCAAGGTTCTTTGCGCGCGCTATCGGATAAGTACGAGGACTTCGACGGCGGAAAGCGGCTGCTTCATTTGCGAACCTAAGTAAACAACCCGGCTGGAATTATGTCAACATCATCGGGCGTCGGGCCCGTCATCTGAACGGTTGGATGCCCTACATTCGGGTAGTGGTGCTCTACGGGACGATCGAACTGGGTGGGACCAAGACATCGGTTGCGCTCGGCTCGACCCCCGACGACCTGGGCCCCGTGTTGACCATCCCCACCGCCGATCCGATCGGGACGCTGGATCGCGTCATAGGTCACCTCGTCTCCGGCTCACCGGAGGCGGTGGGGATCGCATCGTTCGGACCGGTGGAACTGCGCGCCACCCACCCGAACTTCGGGCATATCACCGTGACCCCCAAGAAGGGTTGGTCCGGAGTCGACGTGGCCGGCCCGGTTATGGAGACCTTGGGAGTGCCGATCGGCTTTGACACCGATGTCAACGGGGCGGCGCGGGGGGAATGGCGATGGGGAGCCGGGCGCGGCCTGTCCTCGCTGGTCTATGTGACCGTGGGTACCGGGATCGGTGGGGGAGCCCTGATCGGGGGTGAGCCGGTCCACGGTCTGGGCCACCCCGAGATGGGGCACATGACGGTCCGAAGACATGCCGACGACCCCTACACCGGCGGCTGCCCGTTCCATGGCGACTGTCTCGAAGGCCTGGCCAGCGGTCCGGCCATCCAGGCACGTTTCGGAGTGCCCGGCGCTCGGCTCTCCGGTGGCGATTTGGAACAGGCGGTCCGGCTCGAGGCCTTCTACCTCTCCCAATTGGTGCGCAACCTGGTCTATGCCCTTTCCCCGGAACGTGTCATTTTCGGGGGCGGGGTCTCCCAGATGCACGGGCTCCTGGACCTGGTGGCCTCCACGCTGCCCGACCAGCTCGCCGGTTATCCCGGGCTGGCCGAGCACGGGTCGGGCTTCGTGGTCCCCGCCGGTCTTGGCGATCTCGCCGGCTTGGCCGGTGGGCTGGTGCTGGCCGAGAACGCCCGCCGCTAGCTCCGACCGCGACTTACATAGTCGGGATGGGAACCCCCCATTTCCAGATCCGCCCCGGTAACCCGGATTTCCTCGATCTGCCCTGGGACAGCGCTATCTCCGACTGGGAGCATGAGCGTCTGGTAGAGATGCCGACGGGGATCCACCGTCACCCGGTGGTCTTCGTCGCCTATGACGAAGGCGTCTTCGTGATCAAGGAGCTGCCACGCCGGGCGGCCATCGGCGAATACCACGTGTTCCGCTCTCTGGAGGAGCGGACCACCAGGTCGGCCGAGCCGGTCGGGCTGGTCGAGCGGGTGTGGCTCGACCCCCATGAGGAGCAGTCGGCTGCCGTGATCACCCGTTACGTCGATCACTCTTTCCCCTACCGGCAGCTGGTCTCCGGGCCAGGTTTCGGCCCGCGAAGACGCCAGATGTTGGACGCGGTCGCCGGGCTTCTCGTCGAGCTCCATCTCGCCGGTTGCTTTTGGGGAGATTGCTCCCTATCCAACCTGCTCTATCGCTACGACGCCGAGGCGATCGAGGCGATCATGATCGATGCGGAAACATCGCGGCTCCATGACCAGCTCTCCGATGGACAGCGAACGGAGGACCTGGAGATCATGAAGCTCAACCTCGCCGGCGAGATGGCAGACATCGCCGCCATGATCGGAGAGGAGATCGATCGCGCCGACTTCACCCTGGGTGACGACGTCGAGACCCGCTACCGGTCCCTTTGGGATGAGCTCACCGAGGAGCTGGTCATCACCCGCGATGAGAGCTATCTCATCCGCGCCCGAATCGCCCGGTTAAACGACCAGGGGTTCTCGGTCAACGACGTGTTTCTCGATCCTTCCGGTGAGGGCAACCTCGTCACGATGAAGGTCGAGGTTGGCGGGCGGACTTTCCATTCGGAGCGGCTCAGACAACAGACCGGAATCGAGGCGTCGGAGAACCAGGCCCGGGTCGTCTTGAGCGATCTGAACTACTTCCTGGCGAAGCACGGGTCCGCATCCGCTTCAGGCAAGAGCGTCGGGACCTTCAAATGGTTGACCACCTCGTTCGAGCCGATGGTGTCGAAGATCGCCGAGCTGAGACCGGGTGACCCGGTCCAGGGCTACTGCGACCTGCTCAATCACCGGTTCATCCTGGCGCAGCGGCGCAGTCAGGACGTGGAGAACGATGAGGCCTTGGCCGACTGGGTCGCCTCGGGGATGCCCGGGTTCGAACTCGGCTAAACGGAGCCGGCTTCCCCGCCGCCGGGGGTGGGAGCATTCGCCTTCGCCCAGCGCCAGGCTCCGTACTCGTCGGCGACGCCGACCATGAGCATGGGCACCAACGCTCCCGCAAGCACCCCGGCCGGAGTCGCGATGATGAGCAGGACCATGGTGTAGAGCACGCCCAGGGTCACGGCGACGATCCTGCGCCTCATCTGGTCGGGTATGTCAGGCAGGCGCAGACACAGGGCAGCGCCCACGCCGAACCCGGCGGCGGCACCCAGCACCGGCGAGATCAGGCCGACGGCCAGGCCCAGGGCGAGCAGGAGCCCCATCGATATCAGGATCATCCTGGGGGCGCGAAGGTTCTTCGAGACGAACCCGATCACAACGAACACGAAAGGGGCCACCACGAGACTGATCCCAACCAGCGCCGGATCGATGCTCGGTTCCCCCGCGTCGGTTTGGATGAAGGCGGCTGCGTAGGGGAAGTAACTGAACATCCCAACGACGGTGCCCAACGCCAGTGCGAGCCAGTTGCGCCAACGGGCCGCATCCGGCATGTCCAATCTGGCCAGGGGGACCTAACCCTTCACGGAACCGGCGGTCAAACCCCTCACGAAGAACCGTTGGAGAGAGAAGAACACCACCAAGGGCAGGATCATGGTCACGAACGCTGCGGCAGGCAGGAGGCTCAGGGTTCCCTCACCCCGGCCCGCCAGGTCGGACAGCTCCACGGTCACCACCCGGTTCGCTGGATCATACCCGAGGAAGACGAGTGCAACCAGGAAGTCGTTCCAGACCCAGAGGAATTGGAAGATGGCGAACGAGGCGAGCACCGGGACCGACAGCGGTATGACCAGTCTGGTGAAAATCATGAAGTGATCGGCCCCGTCGATCTTGGCCGACTCGATGAGCGAGGACGGCAGCGAGCCCATGTAGTTGCGCAACAGGTACACCGCCAGCGGAAGACCGAACCCGGCGTGGGCGAGCCAGATGGCAGGGAATGTGCCGTTGAGCTCGAAGTTGGTGTAGACGCGGAGAATCGGGATCAGAGCCATCTGGAGGGGGACCACCAGCAGACCCACGACGACGATGAAGATCAGGTTCCGACCGGGGAAGTCCATCCAGGCGAAGGCGTAGGCGGCAAAGGCAGCCACCGTGATCGGGATGACCACCGAAGGGATAGTCACAGCGAGGCTGTTGGCAAAAGCATTTGCGAAGCCACCCTCGAGGACCGTCGTGTAGTTCTGGATGGTCCAGGTCGCCGAGTCGAAGATCTCTCCGAACACGGTCCACCATCCGGTCGCCCGGATGTCGCTGGGTTGCCGGAAGGAGTTGATCAGCAGGCCCAGGGACGGAATGGTCCAGAGCAGCGTGATCAGGCCCACTCCCAGGTAGACGGGGAACAGGTTCTTCTTGACTTTCTTCGGCGGCTGGGTCGCAGGTGCGGCCATCGGGGATCCAACGGTCCCGGTGCTGGCGGTCATCTCGTCGCCTCCTGCTCACGGAATCGCCTGATATTGATGACGAGGATCGGGACAACGGCGATGAAGAGGATGACCGCCAGGGCGGCTCCCATCCCGTCGTTGTTGAAGGTGAAGAACTCGGTGACCATCTGCTGGGCGACGACCGATGTGCCCTCGCGCCCTCCAGTCATCACATAGACGATGTCGAAGACCTTCCAGGTCGTGATGAGGATCGTGGTCCAGACCACGACGATGGTCGAGGCGATTCCCGGGATCACGATCCTCCGGAACACCTGCCACTCGTTGGCCCCATCGATCCGGGACGCCTCGAGGAGCTCCTCGGGCACCGACTTGATCGCTGAGGAGAGGATCACCATTGCGAATCCGGTCTGTAGCCAGACCAGGATCACCATCAGGAACAGGTTGTTCCACAGCGGCACGGCGAGCCAGTCGACCGGGTCACCGCCGAAGCCGACCACGATCGCGTTGAGGATCCCGATCTGCTCGCCGAACCCCTCCGGCCGGAAGCGATAGATGAAGGTCCACACCACCGACGCCCCGACGAATGAAATGGCCAGCGGCAGGAAGATCAGCGACTTCGCCGCGACTTCGGACCTGCGCGGCAGTTTGTCGGCAAGCGTGGCGAAGGCCAGCCCGATCAACACCGCAGCGAATGGGACCAGAACCACCCAGGCGATGCTGTTGCGAATCGCCACCAGATAGGTGCTCTCGGTGAAGATCCGTTGATAGTTGGCCAGACCGACGAACTCTTCACCGGAGTCGCTGGCGAAACTGAGGATGAAGGTGTTGACCGCGGGATATACCAGGTAGAAGCCGAGGAGCACTATCGCCGGGCCGGCGAAGGCGAAGGGTCGCACACCTGCCCCCGCCCGGTCAGGAAGGGCGCTGACCAATCGATCCATGCCCCAATACAGCGCCCATACCCCGCCCACTCCTACGACCAGCGCCACCGCGACCTGCACCAGTTTGTTGAGGTCTCTCTGCTGGAGGAACTCGAAGGCAAAGAAGAACAGGACCAGGACCGAGGGAACGACGAGCGCGCTCAGGATCCGGAGCACCCAGACCTGGAAGGAGTGGTCGCGGGCGCCCTCCTCGACGGGAACAGTGGGGGTTGTGACCAACTCTTCCTGGTCGATCGGGGGTGTTGTCACCTGCGCTCCTTCCTCCCGCCATGACGGTGCGGCACGACCATACCCAACGTATGCCGAACGTGTCGGCCGGGGAATGAGAAGAGGGGTTGTCGTGTGACCACCCCTCTTCCTCGGGTCGGTCGGGCTAGCTGGCGGGCCAGCTGGCCTCGATGGTGTCAACTGTCTCCTGGGTGTCGGCGCCCCTCGTCCATGAGATGACTCCATCCCAGAACGTCCGCTGACCCACCTCGGGTGGCATCAGGTCGGAAGCGTCGAACACAAAGGCGTTCGCCGCCAAGGCGTCGGTCACCGCGGTGGCGAATGTCTGGCCCGACTCGCTCTCGTAACAAGCGGGGTCGACATCCTTGTGACCTGGCAGACGCTCCACGCCGGCGACGCCATGGCCGCCGTAGGGGGCTACCCCGCCGCCGGAGGCGGAGGCAAGGGTGCACTGCCAGTCTGGGGTGATCCAGTCCTTGATCGCCGCGACGTTCTCCGGCGCTCCGTCGAACACGATGATGGTGTCGCCACCACCCATCGCACCGGTGTTGCCATCGATCGTCGGGAATGCGAAGACCTTTATCTCCTCTTCCTCGCCCTCTTCATACCCAGGGGCCTGGGTGAAGAAGTTGGAGACGAAGGAGCCTTGCTTGATCATCAGACAGTTGGTTTCCCCGGTCACCGGGTCGTTGAACAACGGCCCTGGCGAGTCCTCGAAGAAGGTGCTCGCCGCCGCGTCCGCCCCGCCGAGGACGAACCCCTCGCCGAACAGGATCTCACCCAGGGTGTCGAACGCCGTAGCCACCGTCGGGTCGTTGAACGGGATCTCGTGGTTGTACCATTGTGCGTACATCTCCGATCCGTTCTGACGGACGTAGATGTCCTCGATCCAGTCGGTGCCCGGCCACCCGGAGGCCGTGCCGCTCTCGAAGCCGAAGCACCAGGGCGTAAGCCCGTCTGCGACGATCTGCTCGGAGAGAGCCACCAGGTCCTCATAGGTCTCGGGGATCTCATATCCGTTCTCGGTGAACGTGGGCTCGTGATAGAAGACGATCGACTTGAAATTCGGGAACCATGGGATCCCGTAGTGATTGCCGTCCTCACAGAGGCCGAGGTCCATCCAGTACTTGGAGTGGTTGGCCTCCATCTCGGCGATGTCGAAGCCCATGTCTTCCAGCGACACGAGCGCACCTTCGTCGGCGTACGAACAGATCGAGGAGGGCTGTGGGGTGAAGGCCACTGCCGGTGGGTTGCCACCGTCGACCTGGATCCTCAGCTGCTCTTCGAACTCGGCTACCCCGGTGTAGGTGATGTTGGAGCCGACCTCGGCGTTGTAGACGTCGAGGAAGCCCGTAAGGGCATCACCCTCCACCCCGGTTGGTGCTCCGAACAATGCGAACTCGGCGGCACTGGCATCACCCCCGCCTCCGGCAGCCGTTGTGCCGGCGCCTTCGGCGGTGGTTGTGGCGCCTTCGCCATCTCCATCACCACCACAGGCTGCGAGCACCATCGCCAGGACGGCGATCAGGGCCAACAGCTTGGTAAAACGATGCATCTGTCTCCTCCGTTCGGTTTCTTTGTTTGTCATCCATGGCCGCGGGTCATCCGCGACCAATGAATGCTCCGCGGACCCTAGCCTCCCTCATCTCAACGATGCACGGGGGCCCGACCAAGCATTGTGCAGAATCCGTGTAGGTGGATAGGGCCGAAGGTCCCGAGGCTCGACAGAGCCTGATTTCGGAGATCAAGAGTTGTTCGACCACGCGGCCACGATTGCGCTAGGTTCAAGCCTCGGCTCGAACGACGAGGGAGTTACTCGATGGCAAGCATCACGATGGAAGGTCTCGGCAAGATCTACGAGGACGGGACGAGGGCCGTCGGCAATCTCGACCTCGAGATCCACGACGGGGAGTTCTTGGTGTTGGTCGGCCCGTCCGGATGCGGCAAGTCGACCGTGCTACGGATGATCGCCGGACTCGAGGACATCAGTGAAGGGACCATGAAGATCGGGGACCGGGTGGTCAACGACGTTGCCCCCAAAGACCGTGACATCGCGATGGTCTTCCAGAACTACGCCCTCTACCCGCACATGTCGGTGTTCGACAACATGGCATTCGGGCTGAAACTGAGGAAGTTCGCCAAGGACGAGATCCAGCGCAGGGTCGAGGAGGCCGCCGACATCCTCGAGATCCGCGAGTACCTGCAACGGAAGCCAAAGGCGCTTTCCGGTGGCCAGAGACAGCGTGTCGCCATGGGACGGGCCATCGTGCGGGAGCCTGCCGCGTTCCTGATGGACGAGCCCCTGTCCAACCTCGACGCCAAGCTGAGGGTGCAGATGCGCGCCGAGCTCGAGCGCCTCCACGGCCGTCTCGAGACGACCACGGTCTACGTGACCCATGACCAGGTCGAGGCGATGACCCTCGGTGACAGGGTCGCGGTGCTCCGACCCGTGTCATCGGCGAGACCTTGGAACCTGCAGCAGGTCGGAGCTCCCACCGACCTTTTCGACCATCCGGACAACCTGTTCGTCGCCGGCTTCATCGGGAGCCCCGCCATGAACCTCGCGTACGGGAAGTTGGAGCATCGCGACGGTACCGTGTGGGTGAAGCTGCCCAACGCCGAGCTGAAGGTCGATCCTCGCTCGCTGGCAAGTCATCCCGGCATCGAGAACAGGATGGGTGAGGAGCTGGTGGTGGGGATCCGCCCCAACTCTCTCGAAGCTGCATCGGTCAAGGGTCCCGACCCGGATCGGACCCTCGTGGCCAAGGTGGAAGTGACCGAGATGTTGGGCGCCGAGACCTACGTCCATTTCACCGTGGACCGGCCACCGGTGGTCACTCCCGACATCGAGGAGTTGCTCGCCGACACCGGTCAGGACCCGTCGTCACTTGGAGATACAACCAATTTCATCGCACGGGTGAGTCCCGACGCACGCGTGTCACGAGGCGACAACATCGAGCTCATCGTCGACTGCGCCAAGATCCACTTCTTCGAACCCAAGTCAGGGATGAGGATTGGATCCGAGAGCAAGGTGGCCGCAAGCGTCTGACCTGCCCGCTCATTCGAGTCGGGTCGTAGGGTGACGATGCAGTCTTTCTCCGATGCTTTCGCGTGGGGGGTGGCAACCTCGGCATACCAGATCGAGGGAGGCCGCCACGAAGGAGGCAAGGGCGACTCGATCTGGGACCGGTTCTCCGACCTGGGAAGGCTGCTCGACCCTGGTGACGTGGCCTGCGACCACTTCCACCGGTGGGAGCAAGACCTGGACCTCCTTGCCGCACTCGGTGTGCGCGCCTACCGGTTCTCGGTGTCATGGCCGCGGGTCATCCCCGACGGTGATGGTGAGGTGAGCGAGGCCGGTCTCGACTTCTACCGGCGACTCGTCGACGGGATGGGGGATAGGGGGATCTCGCCTTACCTCACCCTCTATCACTGGGATCTTCCCCAAGCCCTCCAGGACAACGGGGGATGGGCGAATCGTCACACTGTGGAGGCATTCGCCCGGTATGCCGGGATCGTGGCGGGCGCACTGGGGGATCGGGTCGGCCATTGGATAACACAGAACGAGCCATGGGTCTCGGCGATGATCGGCCATCTCGAGGGCCGGTTCGCCCCCGGGCTGGAGGACTGGGCCACTGCACTCACGGTCGGGCATCATCTGCTCCTGTCCCATGGAAGGGCTGTCGAGGAGATTCGGGGCAAGTCAGGCGCCGCGACGGTTGGGATCGCCATCGATTGCCGCCCCGCCGCGCCTGCTTCCAACTCCGATGAGGACCTGGCGGCGACCAGGCATTTCGACGGGTTCCGCAACCGATGGTTCTTCGACCCGGTCTTCGGGAGGGGATATCCCGAGGACATGATGAGGGCCTACCGCGATCGGGGCCGCATCCCCTCCGACTTCGTCGTTCCCGGTGACCTCGACCTGATCGCGGCGCCGATCGACTTCCTCGGCCTCAACTATTACACCACTGTGACGATCGCCGCCGGGGGCGAGGAGACCGACGAGCCCGAAGGGGCGCCGGGCATCGACCCACCGCCAGGCTTCACCGAGATGGGTTGGAAGATCGATGCCGGTGGGTTGCGCGACTATCTGGAGCATCTCTCTGCGACCTACTCACCCGCCTCGCTCCTGGTCACGGAGAACGGGGCCAGCTACTCCGATGGGCCTGATCCCAATGGGGTCATAGACGATCAGCGACGCATCGAGTATCTCCGGAGCCACATCGCGGCTGTCGGCGAAGCGATCAGCTCCGGGGTCCCGGTGGACGGCTACTTCGTATGGAGCTTCATGGACAACCTGGAGTGGGTGGCGGGCTTCTCACAGAGGTTCGGCCTCGTGTGGGTGGATCAGGAGACGGGGGAGCGGATCCCCAAGCGAAGCTTCGATTGGTATGGGGGAGTGATGCGAACGGGTACCTTGCCGGCGACATGACCCGGTCGATGACCTGTGCGTGCCAGCTCGAGCTGACTGCTGCGGACACCGAGACCCTGGTGGGCCCGGTCAAGGCCCATTTCGACGAAGCCCATCCCGATCTCGGGCTGACCGAGACATCCGTCCGGAACTATCTCGAAGGAGAGGATCGGGCGACGGGCCCCACCGAGCGTCTCGAGCGGGTCGATGAGATCGAGATCCGACCCATTCAGCCGGACAGAGTGGACGACGTCGCCCGTTTCTTCGACTACGAGGTCTTTGCGGGAAACCCTGCCTGGTCCAGCTGCTATTGCATGTTCTACTTCAGGGGCGGGGGGGCGAACCCCGACTGGGGGGACCAGACCTGGCAGGACAATCGCGCCGACCAGATGAATCGGATCGTCCGAGGGCGCACCACCGGCACCCTCGCCTACGTGGACGGAAGGCTGGCCGGCTGGTGCAACGCCACCGCCCGGGATCAGTTCCCGGGTCTCTCAGATGGCACCGACGAGGGGATCGCCTCCGTGGTCTGTTTTGCGATCGCACCGCCGTACCGGCGTCACGGGCTCGCCACCCGGCTGCTCGAGGGGGCGATCGACATGCTCACCGAGCAAGGCTTCAGACGGGTCGAGGCCTACCCGGTGCGCGAGCCATCGAGCGAATTGGCTGCCTATCACGGCTCTCTCGAACTGTTCGAGAGGCTCGGATTCGAGATCACCTCCGAAGAACCACTGACAGTCGGATTGGAGCTGCAATGAGTGAGCGTCTCGACGATTGGATGGACGGGTATATCGCAGCCTGGACTTCCAACGATCCCGAAGACATCACAGGATTGTTCAGCCTCGATGCGGTGTACGACCCGCAGACAGCAGACGGTGAGCAGCACGGCCACCGGGAGATCGTTGAATGGTGGCAGGGGGTCGACGATGATCCCGAGAATTGGGACTTCGAGTGGGTTCCGCTCGTCGAGACCGATGACATCGCGGTGATCACGGCCACCACCCGCTACTTCGAGCCGCCGGCGACCTACCGCAACCTGTTCGTCATCAAGTTCGACCAGGACGATCTGTGTCACGACTTCACCGAGTGGTACATCGAGGAGGAAGGGGAGGCTGGTTGATTGCGGGCCGACTTCGCCCCTCGGCCACCCTCATCCTCGGTCGGCCCCAACGGCCGTGACGCCGGTGAACCTCGGGGCGAACAGACGCCGGTCGGCCCGGGCTGCCGCCGCGTGACGGGCTCGTCGCGGGCAGAGGCCCGCCTGGACTTGCGGGCCGACTTCGCCCCTCGGCCACCCTCATCCTCGGTCGGCCCCAACGGCCGTGACGCCGGTGAACCTCGGGGCGAACAGACGCCGGTCGGCCCGGGCTGCCG
>JBFYOJ010000015.1:0-6086 GCA_041303885.1 Acidimicrobiia bacterium
GTCGAGCATTGGGGTCCCCGCTGCTCCGGTACGCACCGCGTTCCCCCGAATTTCCGGTCCCCATTCCACCGCCACCGACCTGGTGAGTGCGGCCAGCCCCCCTTTCGAGGCGGCGTAGGCCGCCGCCCCCGGTGCGGTGGCCAGGGAATGGACACTGGACACGTTGACGACCACGCCTCCCCCTTCCGCCCGCAGAGCGGAGAGCAGGGCGACAGAGAGAAGGAAGGGCGCCCGCAGGTTCACCGCCATGGTCCGATCCCAGGCCTCCAACGTAGTCTCGGACAGGGGGAGGTCTGCCGGTATGGCCGCGTTGTTGACCAGAACCGCAACCGCCCGCTCGCCGACGAATGCGGCCACCTCGCTCCCACAGGCCGGGGAGGCCAGATCGACCCGGAGATGCTCCTCCGCTTTCGAGCCGGTGGCCAGGTCCACCCCGATCGTGTGGTACCCGACCGCGCGGAACTCGTCGACACAGGCCGCGCCGATCCCGGAGGCCGCTCCGGTGACCACCGCGATCGGCCCGCTCATCCTGCACCGCCCTCCAGCCCGGCGATCAGGTTCTCCACAGCCCGCCTCGTGGTCCGCTCCACCGCCTCGTGGGTGTTGGACCCGTTGTGGGAGCCGAGGATCACTTGCGGATAGGTAAGCAGGGGATGATCGGAAGGAAGGGGCTCCTCACGAAACACGTCGAGGGCGGCGGCCCCGATCTGCCCCGAGTCCAGCCCGGCGAGCAGGGCCTCCTCATCGATCAGCCTTCCCCGGGAGGTGTTCACCAGCCAGACCCCGGGGCGCATCGCGGCCACGGCGGACTTGCTGATCAGGGACTCGGTCTCCGGAATTAGAGGGAGGTGGAGTGAGACGGCGTCCGACCTGGAGAGCAGCTCCTCCAGCCCGACCGGCTCCACGCCCCGGGGGACACGGTCATGCTCGAGCAGCGGATCCGTCCCGATCACATTCATCCTCATCGCCCGCGCCCGCGTTCCCAGAGCCGATCCGGCGAAGCCCAGCCCGACGATCCCCAGTGTTCGATCGGCCAGGGAGTGCCCGCGCGGCTTGTGCCAGTGGCCAGCCCTCACCTCGCGGTCGACCACGTGCTGCTGCCGGGCGATCAAGATGAGATAACCCATCGCGTAGTCGGCCAGCTCGTCTCCGAAGACCCCTGGTGTGTTGAGCACCGCCACCCCACGGTCGGCCGCCGCCTGCAGGTCGATGGCGTCGACCCCCACGCCCCATTTTGCGATCACCTTCAGCCTGGAGCCGGCCTCGATGACCGCCCGGCTCAGCTCGTCGTCACCGGCCAGCATCCCGTCATACTGCCCGATCACCCCGAGGAGGTCCGGCTCGCTCAGAGCCTGGCCGGGCACCTCGGGGAAGTCGACGCCGATCCCGTGCTCATCGAGCAGGTCCCGCATCTCCTCCACACCGTCCCAGGCCAGGGGGCAGGAGACCAGAACCCGGTACTGCTCAGCCACTCAGCCCACGCTCCACCAGACATTCCACCAGGGTGAAGTCGAATTCCTCGTCGATGTCGATCGCCTCCATCCTGTCCAACGGGAACAGCAACGGCCGGTCACCGACACGCCGACCGGTACGCATGATCGACTCACGGGGGGCGACGTACAGGTTGGAGTTCTCCTCGTAGATCGGGCTCAGGTCCTGGGTCCGCAACAGGACGTCTGGATCGTGGTTGAGTGGATTGCCGTCTGCGTCATAGAGACGGGTTCTCCACTCGGTCACCGACATCAGCGAATCGTGTTCCTCGTCGGCGGCGAAGGTCTCCAGCGCCCTCTCCACGGTGGAGGGGCGAAGCAGCGGGTTGGTGGCGTGGGTCTGAAGGAAGACGTCTCCATGCGGGTGTTCGCTCACGAACCGCGCCACGATGTCGTGCATCGGCACCATGTCTCCGATCAGGTCGGCCGGCCGCTTCCTGATCGTCCCCTGCGGAAAGTTGCGGCTCACGTCGGCGACGATCTCCTCACTGTCGGTGTCGATCACCACCTCCGAGATCGACCGGCACTGAATAAGGGTGTCCATGATCCAGTGATAGAGGGGACGCCCCGCCAACGGTCGGAGGTTCTTGCCCGCCACCCGTTCCGAATGACCCTTCATCGGCAGCAGGGCGACGACGACTTCTCTCATCTCACTCATCCGGATAGTAGAAGCGGCGCTTCAACTCGCTGGATGACGGCCAGCGAGTGTGAAACCCGCGGTAGGTGCCCCAGAACTGGGCCAAACGAAATCCGATGATCTCTCCCCATTTGCGCAAGAGGACCCGCTGCTCCCTGGCGGCCTTCCAGTCGGCCACGATGTTGCGTCCGCTGAGCCGGACGAAGTCGAGCAGGTTGAAGTGCTCCGCGGGGAACACCTTCTGAAACGTGATCGCCTCGCGTTGGTACCTGTTAAGGGTCTGAGAGCGGGTCTCGTCATGGACGTGATACACGGTGGCGTCGGCCCGATAGCCGATTTTCCATCCCTCCTCCATCACAGTCTTTGCCCAGGCAACGTCCTCCAGACCGGGAAGCTCCTCGTCGTACGGGTATTGCTCCCACACCACCCGTCGCACTGCGCAGTTCGCATTGTTGATGAAGGGCTGGTCCTGACGTTTCACCGATTGCTCCGGGAACCATCGCTTCAGGATCTGATGCTCGGAGAAGGCGCTGGTGTCGACCGCCCGCTGCTTCCCGTAGATGGCGGCCACTCCGGGGTCGTCGAAACCGGCGATCAGATTCGCCAGCCAGTCCTCATCGGCGGGATAACAGTGCGCGCTGAGAAACACCAGTATGTCTCCCCTCGCCGTCTTGCAGCCGAGATTGAGCGAGCGGCCGAAGCTGAACTGGTCCTTGGGGATGTGGACGATCTCCACCTCCAGCTCCTCCAGCAACCCGAGTGTCCCGTCGGTCGAGCCCGAGTCGACGGCAAGGATCTCGTAGTCTTCGAAGGCCTGGTCCCTGACGGCCGCGATCACGCCACCCAAGTGGTCGACCTCGTTGTGGCATCGGATCACGATCGCTACCGCCGGCGCCGCGTTCATCCCGTCACCCTCCTCACCGCGGTCTCCACCTCGACGACGAAGGGGGCCAGCTCATCCTCGAGACCGTCCAGATGCTTGGGGCGAACTCCCAGGACACGGGCCGCGCCCCGGGTGACCAGAGAGGGCAGATCGAGATGACGGTCGAGCAGATACCACGATCCTGACTCGAGAACGGCCAGGGTCGACCTCATCCCGGGCCGGTCCCCGTCGATCAGCGCCATGCTGGCGAACCTGATGGCCCTCTCCGCGATGGTGAGTCGGGCCTGGTAGTCGGGCAGCGGATCGGGCATCGGATATGGGCTGGGGATGGAGAGAATGGCGGGATCGGCGTTCCGATAGGCAGCCAATATCAGACGTGCCGCGGCCTCGGTGTGTGCAGCCGGTTTCCCTCGTGTGATCCCACCTCCTCTCTGCCGGTAGACCGCCCCCAGCGACCTGGAAGGGACGAACACCCACCCGTTTCTGAGGATGCGGTACCAGAGGTCCCAGTCCACACCTCCGCTCCGCATCGACTCGTCGAAGCCACCGGCCTTCCTCACCACTTCGGTGGAGACCAGTGGGGCGATCATCGTGAACGGGCATTCTCCCGACGCCGAGACGAAATCAACGAAGTCGGGCTGGGTGACATGACGCCGATCGGGCAAATCGTCGAGAATCACGTCCTCCGGTCCGAAGCGCACTGCACAGAAGGAGCCGGCCAGGAAAGGGTCTGGCTGTCGCTCCGATATCGCCTGCACCCGATCGGACAGGCTCTCCCGCAGTAGCAGGTCGTCGGCATCGAGAAAGGCGAGATGGCTTCCCCTGGCCTCGGCAAGACCGGTGTTGCGGGCTGCCCCCGGGCCCTGGTTGACCTCGTGCCGGATCAACCGGAATCGAGCGTCGGAGCCAACCGCCGACTCGATCAGCTGAACCGAGGCGTCGTCCGAGGCGTCGTCCACGATGATGCACTCCCAGTGCGGGTAGCTCTGGAGTCTGATGGACTGTAGAGCAGCCTCGATGTACTTCTCGTCGTTGTGCACCGGCACTACAACGGTGATCAGGGGTCGTATTGCGTGGGGCTGTGCCGAAGGGGGCCCAGCCCTGTTTCTCGGGGGCTCCAGTCCCAGTGCAGCGGCCACCCCAGCCAGGCGTTGCCGGGAGGATCGAATCGCGGTCTCCAGAGAGGTGTCCATTCCGGCAGCGGGACCTGCAATCGCGCCAGGAGAGTGCTCGGGCTTTCCCTTCGGTGTCCGCCGGCGGCCGATGACGAGGAGCATGACCGTGGCAAGAGCGATCACAGAGATGACGCCGACCACCATGGCTCCCAGGTCGGAAGTGACCACCGCCACGACGCCCAGTACCGCTCCGAGGACGACCAGGCCACCCCTGGAGGTGCCCAGGCCGGAGCGAATCAACCTGGCTGATCGACCGAGCGAGACCATTACCGTGACGCCTTGACGGCTTCTCGATAACGGTCGACGACATCGACAGAAGGCCCGATCTCCTGGACCACGCCCCGCTCCAGCCACATCGCCCGTTCGCAGAATTCCTCCACCTTGCCCAGGGAATGGGACACGAACACGATGGTTCCCGCCCTGTCGAGCAGCTCTTGCATAGCCTGCTCGCTCTTGGACCGGAATGCCTCATCGCCCACGCTGAGGATCTCGTCGAGAAGGAGAATGTCCGGTTCCAGGTGCATCCCGATCGAGAAAGCAAGCCGCGACACCATCCCGGAGGAGTAGGTCTTCAATGGCCGATTGATGGCCTCTTCTAGCTCGGCGTAGGCGACGATGTCGTCGAAGAGGTCATCGATGTGTGCCCTGCGCAGACCGGCGGCGAGGCCCCCCAGGTAGATGTTCCGGCTGCCGGAGAGCTCACTGTTGAAGCCGACTCCGAGCTGGAGAAGGGTCGAGGTGCGTCCATAGGAGATCACCCGGCCCCCGTCCGGTCTCAGGGTCCCCGCCACGACCCGGAGCAAAGTGCTCTTCCCAGCTCCGTTTCGACCGATGATGCCAAAGGCCTCGCCCTTGGCTACCTCGAAACTGACCTGATCCAGGGCAACCACCTCCTCACGCTCCCGGCTTCGCAGGTTGGCCAGAGTCTTGCGGAGCGTGGGCTTCCGCTCCACGAAGGGACGGAACCGGACCGTGACCTCTTCTGCCTTGATCGCGATCGGAGCGGTCACAGGTATCGCACCATCCGGGTCTCGTACTTGACGAAGGTGCCAACTCCAATCAGGGCAGCACCTAGCGCCCAGGCCAGGGAGATGGTCAGGTCGGACATCGCGAAGACGTAGTCGGGGTGGCCGATCAAAGCTGCCCGGTACAACTCGATGATGTGGTACATCGGATTGATCTGAACCAGGGTGCGAATGGCAGGCTCGGCGTTTTCCAGGAAGGTGAGCGGCCAGATGATCGGTGACAGGTAGAGCCACAGCCGGATCAGGTACGGGAGGAAGTTGTTGATGTCACGAAAGGGAACGGCCATCCGGGCCACGATGGCGCTCAGACCGAGGTTGAAGATCACCTGGACCGGGAGCGCCACCAACAGCAGCGCCGTGTAGCGACTGGGGTGGATTCCGGCGATCGGCCAGGAGATTGCGTAGAACACGATCAATGACGCGAGGAAGCCGACACCCGCCTCGATCATGGCCGAGCTGAGCAAGACCAGTCGGGGAAACTTGAGATTGGCCAGCAGTCTGGCGTTCTGGAGGATCGAGTTCGCTCCACCGGTCATCGACTGGCTGGTGAAGTGGAATACGAACATCCCGGAAAGCAGATAGGCGATATAGCCCGGCGGCCGGGATCCGCCGCCGAAGATCACGCCGAAGACGAGGAAGTACACCAAACCGAGCAGCAGTGGATTGAGCACCCACCAGAAGAGGCCAAGGGCGGTGGAGGCATTACGCGCCTTGAGGTTCCCCATGGAAAGGAACCAGGCGAACTCCCGTCGATTCCACAGGTCGGTCAGATAGGTCCGAAACCGGCGAGCTTTTTATGCAATCCCGGTTGATGGCTAGGCGGACACGAGAAGCGATTGTATGACTTCCGGATACCGAATCCCCAGTTCACGTTTG
>JBFYOJ010000016.1:0-4944 GCA_041303885.1 Acidimicrobiia bacterium
CTCGAGAGGGTCGGGCTCCTCGACAAGATCGACGAGTACCCGATCCGTCTCTCCGGGGGCCAACAGCAGAGGGTGGCAATTGCACGGGCGTTGTCGATGAACCCGGACATGATGCTCTTCGACGAGCCGACGTCGGCCCTCGACCCCGAGTTGATCGGCGAAGTGCTCGATGTGATGCGGACCTTGGCCCGCGATGGAATGACGATGATGGTGGTCACGCACGAGATGACCTTCGCCCGCGAGGTGGCCGACCGGGTGGTGTTCATGGATGGTGGAGTGGTGGTCGAAGAAGGCGTTCCCGACCAGATGCTCACGAATCCCAAGACCGAGAGGGCGCGCCGCTTCCTCAGGATGGTCCAGGAGAAGTAGCAATACGTTGCCGGCCACTTCGCCGTCGGCAACCCTCGTGCGTCTGGGTTGGACCCTTTCGCCTTGCTTCAGTCCCTCCGGGCGAACAAGACGCCGGTCGGCCGGGAGCTGCCGCCTCGTCGACAGTCTCGGCTCCCACTACGCTGACCGCTTCCATTCGTGCCTTGGAGGAGGTCTCCTGATGAAGAAATCCATCGCCCTGATCGCAGTGCTCGGGCTGGTGCTGGCCGGCTGCGCCACCGACGGTGGCGACGGCGCCGAGGAGGGTGTTTCCTGCGAGAGGGAGGACCTGACCCTGGTCCAGGAGGGAGTGCTAACCATTGGCACCGACGAACCAGCGTTCCCGCCCTGGTTCGACTTCGACGGTGGACCATCCACTGGGACCGGATTCGAGAGCGCAGTCGCCTATGCAGTGGCAGAAGAGTTGGGCTTCACTGCTGAGGAGGTGGAGTGGGTGGTCGTCCCCTTCAACAACTCCTACGCGCCGGGTGAGAAGGAGTTCGACTTCGACATCAACCAGATCTCCATCACCGCGGAGCGGGACGAGGCGGTCGACTTCTCCGACGGCTACTACAACGTGAATCAGGCACTGCTTGGCTTCTCAGACTCGGATATCGCTGCGGCGACCACCATCGAAGAGCTGAGGGCGTTTCGTCTTGGCGCCCAGGTCGGTACTACCAGCCTGGACTTCATCAACGACGTGATTCAGCCGGAAACCGAGCCGTTGGTCTACGACACCAATGCCGACGCCAAAGCTGCTTTCGATGCCGGCCAGCTGGACGGCCTCGTCCTCGACCTGCCCACGGCGTTCTATGTCTCGGCGGTGGAGATCGAGGGCTCGACTGTGATCGCCCAGTTCCCCTCCGGCGGCGACGAGGGCGAGCAGTTCGGCATGCTCTTCGAGGAGGGCAACCCTTTGCGTGACTGCGTCAACGAGGCATTGGCCAACATCGACCTCGCCGCCCTCCAACAGGAGTGGTTGTCGGATGTCGTCGATGCCCCGGTCATCGAAATCAGCTGACAAGCGATTGACTGAGAAGTGAATGACTGAGGCCGAGGCGCCGCGTCGCAGCACGGGAATGTCCCCGGGCCGGGCGCGGCGTCTGGCCTTTCAGAGGAGCCAGCGCCGCCGATCCCTTGCAATCGGCGCCATCAGCTCACTGGTGGTGTTCGGAACGTTGGCGGTGATCATCGTCAGCTCCCCTGGGTGGGAGGCGGTCAAGGAGTCGTTCTTCAGTTGGGAGGACTTCAAGGCGTCGTTCCCGGACATTCTGTATGGATTCCGGCGGAACGTCCGCATCTTCCTGATCGCCGAGGTCCTGATCCTGATCGTGGCGCTGCTTCTGGCCGTGATCCGGAACAGCCGCTCTCCCCTTCTCACACCGCTCAGACTTGGCGCCACCGCCTACGTCGACGTGATCCGTGGCATCCCGACCATCATCCTCCTCTATCTGTTCGGGTTCGGGATCCCTGCCCTCGACCTCCAGGGCGTACCCAACAGCCAGGAGTTCTGGGCCATCGCCACCCTGGTCGTCTCCTACTCCGCCTACGTGACCGAGGTGTATCGGGCCGGGATCGAGTCGGTGCACGAGAGCCAGCGGGCAGCTGCACGCTCTCTTGGCCTGACCTCGGCGCAGAGCATGAGATTCGTCGTCCTCCCTCAAGCGGTACGGCGGGTCATACCACCCCTGCTCAACGACTTCGTCGCCCTGCAGAAGGACTCGGCGTTGGTCGCCCTGCTCGGGGTCCAGGAGGCATTTCGCAAGTCTCAGATATATGTGGCCAAGACCTTCAATTTCACCGCCTACCTGGTGGCGGCGTTGCTGTTCCTCCTCCTCACCATCCCGCTGGCACGGTTCACCGACTACCTGATCCGACGCCAGCAGAAGCGGGTAACGGGTGGCTCGCTGTGACCGCGTCTCTACTGGAGGTGCGCGGAGTCTGGAAGGAGTTCGGCGACCTCACCGTCCTCGCCGACGTCAGCCTCGAGCTGTCCACCCACGAGGTGCTCGCCGTGGTCGGTCCCTCCGGTTCGGGGAAGTCAACCCTTCTTCGTTGCATCAACCTGCTCGAGCCGGTGGACGACGGGGAGATCCTGCTCAACGGGGTGGACATCGCCGACCCCGAGTTCAACGCCGACGAGGTCCGTCGTCAGATCGGGATCGTGTTTCAGTCGTTCAACCTCTTCCCGCACTTGTCCGTCCTCGACAACATCACGCTGGCGCCGAACAAGGTGCTCAAGATCCCGGTCGAGGAGGCCCAGGTCACTGCGCAGAAGCTGCTGACCCGATTCGACCTCGCCGACAAGAGGGACGAGTTCCCGGACCGTCTCTCGGGTGGGCAGCAGCAGAGGGTCGCCATCATCCGGGCTCTGGCCATGAATCCGGCACTCATCCTGTTCGATGAGCCGACCTCAGCCCTCGATCCGGAGCTGGTGGGGGAGGTGCTCGATGTGATCAAGACCCTGGCCAAGGAGGGGATGACCATGATCGTGGTGTCGCACGAGCTCGCCTTCGCCCGCGACGTGGCCAATCGTGTCCTATTCATGGACGAAGGCCGGGTAGTGGAGCAAGGCCCCCCGGATCAGGTTCTGGTCAATCCGACGACGGAGCGCGCCCACCGCTTCCTGCGGCTCATGGGCGACGTGCGCTGAGCCTCAGCCTGCCGGGCTTTGCGCTCCCTTGACCCACAACCCCTTCACTGTCGGCTTCACCGTCTGATCCACCAGTGCGAGGAGATCGTGTGACAGGCGATCCATGTCCGCCTCATCCCGGGCGATGGCAACGAATTCGTCGATGACCTTCTGGGCGTCGTACTTGCCCCGGTAGAGACGGCGGTCGATCAGGTCCTGCATCCGCCGTCGCAACGGATTGAACAGTGCGGCGATGAGGAGAGTCGAAGTGGCCACGGTCAACGGGGACCCTTCTCCGACGATGTCGCCCACGAGGGTTTGCAGGACGAATACCGAAAGGGCGTAGACGCCGACCAGGAGCCCTGTAACCGCTGCATACAGCAGGGTCTTCCGGATGATCAGGTCGATATCGAACAGTCGGTACCGGAGGACGGCGATCCCGATCGAAACCGGGACACCGATGACGGACAGTCCGAAGAGCAGATCCCCCCAGCTGCCCGACGTGATTTCTCCGAGAGTCAAAGCCGCCCCGCCGTATACCAGCCCGAACATGCTGACCGAGAACAGCAGCCACTTGAGCTGCTGGCGCTCCACCGCTCCGCCGCGACGAAACCGAACGATGACGGCGGCGAAGGCGGCGCCGGTCATGAAGAAGAGCCCGGCTCCCCAGATCGCCTCGAAGGTCGACCCGAATGCGGTGATCGGGATGAACCCCACCGGGTTGGGCACGGTCCAGGCATTGACGGTCCAGCCCTCTGTGTTCAGCGGCCCGATCACCTGGCCGAACGCCGCCCCGAAAACCATCACTGCGACCATCAGCAACTCGATCCACACGACCCATCTCCAGCGACCCGATATCAACTGCCCGGTTGGGAAGACCAGGAGCAGGTGAAAGAGGGGGAAGATGAGGAGCACCCACGACCAGTTGTCGAACCAGAGTTGCAGCCACAGTGCCGCGCTCAGCTCGGCGGGAGCGGTTTGCGGGATCTGGAAGATGACGTCCACCAGCACGAAGGAGACCACCGGCACAACCAGGAGCAAGCCGATCACATTTCCTGGTTGCCTTGACAGGATCACGGCACCGGTGAGGACGAAGGCGACCGGCATCAGCGTCCAGACGACCCCGGCGACCGCGTAGAGAAGGGGACCGTCCGTCATCCCTTCCCGCCAAACCGTCCACAGCGAGTAGAAGCAGGCGGCGATGGTCAGCCCGGCGACCACCCATACGATCCGGGCGGTGACTCGTTGTGACACTGGCGTGGTCCCCTCCTAGTAGGTTGTGTCGATTCGACGAAAGCCTACGCCCCACGTGTCCCGCACCATCCGGTTCCTCATCAGAGCGATCGGTGGCGTCGTCGCCGGCGCCGCCGCCTTCATGATGTGGCGACCCGCCGAGGCATCGCCCGTCACCACCATCACCCTGGCTTTGGCTGCGGAATCCAACCGGCGCCCTCCGTGGCGTCGACCAGCTCCACCACGACCATTCTTGTGACCACCACCACATTGCCCGAGAAGGATTGGCTCGTGATCCAGGGCACGGGTGACGTCGCCGTCGACCCGGAATACATTCCGGCTCTTGCCCAGCAAGGCTGGGACCACGCCTGGTCCGGCCTGAACGGTCTCTTCCTCGAGGACGACTTGACGGTGATCAACCTCGCGTGCGTCCCCTCCGAATTGGGAGCGGCTTTGGAAAAGGCGTTCGTGTTCCGATGCCCCCCCGAGGCCCTCCCTCGATCGGAGCTGCCGGCATCGAAGTCGCCAACATGGGGAACAACCACTCCGGCGACTTCGGCAAGGAGGCCCTTGTCGATGGACGCGACAACCTGATCGCTGCCGGGATCGGAGCCGTCGGAGCAGGGCGTGATCACGCTCTGACATGAAGGAGTCCTCTCGGACAGTGCCTGGCGAGCTATCGGTGCCCGACCCGTCGCCGGGCCCCGGGG
>JBFYOJ010000017.1:0-7369 GCA_041303885.1 Acidimicrobiia bacterium
CATCTCAACCTCCAAGGCTCGAGTCGAGCATGCACCCAATCGGTGTCACCCCGATAGGGGCCAAAGACCCCTCCGACGAGCCAAGGTTCACATGGATCGTCAGGTCCCACTGTCTGCGGCCTCGACCTCCGCGGCGAGTGCATCCAGGTCGCCGGCGACGGGATCATGGGTCAGGACCTTCAATCCCTTGAGCTGGTCGGGATAGCGGTCGACCTGCTCGGGCCGCACCACAACCCGAATGGGAACATCGCTGCGCAACGACTCCTTGTACTCGGTGAGGATGGCCCGGTGCTGAGGGTCGTCCAGATCAAGCTCGAAGACGATCCCGTGGGCGTTCTCGGCGAGCTCGCATCCCTCTCCGGTCAGGATAGGGCACGACTTGCCTTCTCCCGGGCCGGGGCAGACCATCACCCTATGGCCCAGCTGCTCGAGGAACCCGTGGTCACGCGGCTCTCCTCCGCCGGGAACATCGAAGAGGATGTAGTCCTCCATCTCGACCTCCTTTTGGCCTCACAGTCACCCTACCCGTCGTCTGCTACCAGGGCACAAAGTCACAAGGGACCAGGTATGAGCCATTGAGGCCTTTCGACTCTGGCGCCGATTGGAGAAAAGTCGGAGAGTCCTCAGCAGGAGGAAGTGACGATGGAGCCGATCTCATCCATGGGTGACAGACCCTGGCACAGCCAATACGACGAAGGAGTGCCCGCCACACTCGTCTACCCCAACCTGACCGTCGACGAGCTCTTGCGGGAGACCGTGTCGCAGTACAAGGAGCAACCTGCCCTCATCTTCTTCGGCAGGAAGATCACATTTGGAGAGCTGGATCGCCTCGTGGATCGTTTTGCCGGCGGTCTCCAGAAGCTGGGGTTGCGACCCGGTGGCCGGGTTGCGGTGTTCATGCCCAACTGTCCCCAGCTCGTCATGTCCTATCTGGCAGTCTGGCGGGCCGGCGGAGTGGTGGTGCCGGTGAATCCTCAATACACCGGGGCGGAGTTCGAGCGTCAAGTCAAAGATGCAGGGGCCACGATGGCCATCGTCCTCAGCCTCATGTACCCGCGGGTCGACGCTGTGAAGGACCGCGTCGGCCTCGAGCACATCATCGTCACCAACATCAAGGAGTACTTCCCGCCCCTCCTGCGAACATTGTTCACGGTTGCCAAGGAGCGAAAGGAGGGTCACCGGGCCCAGCTGCCTTCCGGCGATCAGGTCCTGACCTTCAAACACGCCCTGCAACTCGGCTCTGACCAGCCAGTCATCTCGATGTCGAGACCCGATGACCTGGCTGCCTTGCTCTACACGGGTGGCACCACCGGGATTCCGAAGGGAGCCATGCTGACCCACCGCAACCTGGTGGTGAACAGCTATCAGGTCGGGTCATGGGTCACCGGCCTCAAGGACGGCAAAGAGGTGATGATGTCGGCCCTTCCTCTCACCCATTGCTTTGCAATGACGGTGTGCATGAACCTGTCGCTGGCAAAGGGATGGGCGCAGGTCCTCCTTCCCGATCCCCGGGATCTAGGACGTCTGTTGAACGAGATCCAGGGCAATGAGGTCAGTGTCCTCCCCGGGGTCCCAACCTTGTATGCCGCAATCAATCATCACCCCGAGGTCCGGGCAGGTCGCTTCGACCTGCGATCTATCAGATTCTGCATCAGTGGCGCCGCAGCGCTGCCTGCCGAGGTCCAGACCGAGTTCCAGCGAATCACTGGCGGGCGGTTGTTTGAGGGCTATGGCCTCACCGAGGCCTCTCCGGTGACCCACGGCAACCCGCCCGGGAGTGGGGGTCGCATCGGCACGATCGGCCTTCCCCTGCCCGACACCGACTGCAAGCTGGTCGACATCGAGACCGAATCGATGCCGGTGGGGACCGACAAGCCGGGCATCCTCTGCATCTCCGGCCCACAGGTGATGAGTGGCTACTGGAACCGCCCGGAGGAGACCGGCGCCGCGCTTCGCACCGACCCGGACGGCCGGGTCTGGCTGCACACCGGGGATGTGGCCGAGATGAGCGCCGACGGCTACTTCCGGATCATCGACCGGAAGAAGGACCTGATCCTTGCCTCGGGTGGGCTCAACGTCTATCCGCGGGAGATCGAAGATGTCCTGTTCGAGCATCCCAAGGTGCTGCAGGCTGCGGTGATCGGAGTGCCGATCGGTGGGATGAACCAGCGGGCCAAGGCCTTCGTCGTCCTGAAGAAGGGCGAGACCGCCACCGAGGACGAGATCCTTGGCTACCTCCGCAACCTGATGGCGCCATTCAAGGTGCCCAAGTCGGTCGAGTTCCGCGACGAGTTGCCCCTCGCCTTCACCGGCAAGGTCCTGCGCCGGGTCCTGGCCGAGCAGGAAAAGGACCGGTCGACAGACAAGTCGGCAGTACCGATCAGCTAGCCCGCCTCAGTAGCAGACGGAAGACACTCCTACCGGATTCATGCCGGTATTCGAGGGTTCCCCCCATCAGCTCGGCCAGCTGCCGGGACACGGCGAGACCGATGCCTACCTCACCCGGCCGGCCCGAGGCCTCGTGCGCACGGTGGTAGAGCTCGAAGATCTGTTCGCAGGCCGATGCGGGAAGCCCCGATCCGTTGTCGGCGACCTCGACCGAGATCTCCTCCTCCCGGCATCTGACATTCACCGACACAATCGGCCCCCCATAGCGCTCGGCGTTGGTGAGCAGGTTGCGCAGGATCTGCCGAAAACGGGCCGGGTCACCGATGGCCCGGGCCTCCCCCAATGGCAAGTCGAGCGTGACACCGGTGGTGTAGGTCCCACCGGCGTCCAGGGTACGCCTGATCTGGTCGATGACGTCGAGCGTCTCGTTGACCACCTCGATCTGGCCCATCTCCGTGCGGGCGGCGACCAGGAGGTCCTCCACCAGGTCTGCGACCTCCTGGGAGTGCTGGACGATCGACGAGACCATGACACTCCGCTCTTCCGGGCCAAGGGTCGACCCATCGTCGAGAATCCGGGAGAACCCGAGGATGGCGGTCAGAGGGGTTCTAATCTCGTGGCTGACGGAAGCCAGGAAGCGGTTCTTCGCCTCCATGAGCTCGAGCATTCGGCGCTCCTCGTTTCGATAGTTGGAGACGTCGATCAGGGTGAACACCGCCCTCGAGAAGTCGGGCTTTCCGTCGATGACCGGTGCTGACAGGGTCGACTCGGCGTCGTAGCTGCGACCGTTGGGAGTGGCCGCGGTGACCGTGGCATGAGCGACCGGATATCGGTTCCAGACCGCGTCGAACTGGGCCAGCCAGCTGTTCTCAGAGCCTTCGTTGACGATGCGGGGATCGATCGGCCCGAGGATCTCATCGAGGGGCAGGCCAACTGCCCTGACCGTCGCCGGGTTGGCGGCGACGATGCGGATCATCGGCACGACGGCCCGGATCGCCTCGATGTCGGTTCCCACGTGATCACGGATGCTGACCACCCCGCTCCGGCGCAGTTCGCCGATCCAGCCCATGAGCTGGGTGTAGTCCTGCTCCATGATCGGGATCGGCGATGTCCGGAACAGGTTCTCGAAGCTCGACCAGCCCCTCATCCCGTCGACAAGGTCGTCACCGAGGCGATCGGCCGCTTCGAAATGATCGTTGATCGCGTCGCCACGACTCGGCCGCGGAGCACCACCCCGTCGTCGGCCGGGATCGCATGCCGTCGGTGTCGAAGCGAACCTCGTCCAGCAACAAGCCGAGACGGGGATGGAGCTCATCGGTCGACGAGCACGCCGATTTCCCCGAGCCCGGGCGCGGCTCGGCCGGGTTGCGTGACGGCTCGAACATCCTGAAAAGGTCGGCAGACAAGCCCCTCGGGTTGAGCCGGGCGCCGCCGGGCTCTCCAACCGGCCGATTACCTTGGCCTGATGGCCCGCTCCGAGAATCTCGTCCTCACCGGGTTCATGGCCACCGGAAAGACCACCGTCGGCCGGCTCGTGGCCGAGAGACTCGGCATGGGGTTCGTTGACACCGACCTCGTCATCGAGGAGAGACACGGGCCGATCCCCCGGATCTTCGAAGAACGCGGCGAGTCCGGTTTCAGGGCGATCGAGAGGGAACTGGCGGCCGAGCTCGCCGACCGGGCCGGGCTGGTCATCGCCGTGGGGGGCGGGCTGCTCCTCGACCCTCTCAATCTCGACTTGCTGGGTCGTAACGGGCACATCTTCTGCCTCGTGGCCGGTTCGGAGGAGATTCACCGGCGGGTCACCGTTGGTCAAGACCCGCCCCAGCGGCCGTTGCTGGTGGGTGACGATGCACTCGGGCGGATCGTCGAGCTCCTTGCCGAGCGAGCGCCGGCTTACGCGCAGTTCACCCAGGTGGTGACCGACGGCCTGGAGCCGGACCAGGTCGTCGATCGGCTGGCCCTCCTCTGGGAAGCCGCCACGACCACTTGATGTGCCTCGAAGCCGTCTAACGCTCCAGACGTGTCTCGAGGGCGGGCCGGGAGCGATTGGCGATGGCGAGATGGCGGTCGTGATAACGCACCAAGTCGCGATGCTGGCGGGAGGTGATGCGCTGGCAGACATAGTCCCAATGCATCGCGACCACGTCCCCAACTTCGATCCGCGGGCCGGTGACCGGGGGCAGCACCGATTCGATCCTCGCAGGGTCGAGGCCGAGGCGCTCTCCGTCCCACGACAGGGGGCGGGACTCGACCAATAGCCGACCGTCGGCCCTTCCCGCCACCTCTCCCCAGCGCACCCGGCATCGATCGAGGACTGCGAGGGCCTGCTCGACCACACCCGATTGGAGCAGCCCGACCCACGGGTAGATGCAGAAGACGTGAAACGAGTGGGTGGGGCGCCCACCCGAGTTGAGGGCGCTCGCCACCAGGTCCCAATCCCATCCGGATCGACGGCGGAACCGCTCGTCCATCGAGTTGCCCATCGCCAGCAGATCCACCTTCTCGAGCAACGGCCCACCCAGCCAGTAGGCCTCCACAACGCTCGGGTCGAGTGGATCACGGTTGGTACAGCCTCCGATCAGCTCCAGATAGGGCCAGGCGCCGGCGAATGCAGGAATGACGTGTCGTACCTCGTCGATGGCCCCGGCACCTCCGCCGATCAGCCCCTCGAGCAGCCCGGTGTCAGATGGGCCGCAGTAGCCGAGAGAGTTGGGGGGAAAGGCAAAACGACAGAAGAGATCCGCCCCTGATACGTCAGTCATTGGCCATTGCCGGGCGACGCCAGGGGACAAGCATCAGTGCCACCCCGGCGGCGACCAGCACCAGCCCGGCCGGAGGGGGAAGTGCCGTCCCCCGAACACCGGTCTCCAAGAGTGCGGTGACGATGGCACCACCGACCAGGACGGCCGTCACGTCGACAGCTTGAGCCCGGGCCAAGGCGGCGTACCAGGTCCCGACATAGGCCGAGAGGGTCAGGGCGGTGACCACAATCCAGCCGACGTGCTCAGGAGTGACGCCGGTCAGAGCCGAGAATGCTCCACGCCACAACCCAAAGACGATGAGGAGCACAGCTCCGCCGGCCATCCTGGCGACGCCCAAGGTCAGAGAGGGTATGGAGGTCAGCATCGTTTTGGCGATCACGGTCTCGATTGCCCAGAGGATGGTGGCCGCCAGGATCATCCACTCCCCCGGCCCGAACTGGAGCCCGCCGAAACCGCCGGCCATGACAGCTTGACCCCAGACCAGGAGCGTCAATGCCCCCAGGTGGAGCCAGCCGACCTTCTCGTGGAGGAAGGTCACGGCGAGGATCGCCACCCACACCAGGAGGGTCTTGTGGATGAACGCCGCATCGGTCGAGCTGGCCCGGGCCAGGCCTTCGAAGAAAAGGGCGAACGGGATGCTCCCACCCACGACTGCGACCAAGAGCAGACCGCGCCAGTTGTGCTTGATCGTGGCCATCGTCGGCCCACCGGCCGGGCCTCGCCTAGTCAGGGCAACCGCAGCAACGATGAGGAAGAACGCCGCCGCGGAGTTCTTCAGTGTCGTATAAGTGGTCGCGTCGGAGATCTCGGACCAGGCGCGAACCCCGTAGCCGTTGAGGAAGACGGAGATCCCGCTGACCACGGCCGTTCCGGTGGCCAGGACAAGCCCGGTACGACGTCTCTGCTGCTCGGTCGGACTCCCGATGAAACTCACCGGTTCACCATACCGGCCGCTGCCTGCCCCGCGTTGCGATCGCCTAACCTCCGAGGCGGGTACTGTCGGCACCGGTATGGAGGGCAGTTGAGCCAGAAGGTCGTCGACCGGTCCGACATCGGGATCCTGTTCGAGATCCTGATCCAGCAGGGCTACGCGGTCATCGGCCCGACTGTGCGCGACCACGCCATCGCCTATGGGCCGATCGACGGGGTCGACGACTTGCCGGTCGGCTGGACCGACGAGCAGGACGCCGGCAAATACCGGCTCAGACGTCGGGAGGACAACGCCCTCTTCGGTTATGCGGTCGGCCAGCACTCCTGGAAGGAATATCTGTTCCCGCCCAGGACGACCCTCTTCCAGGTGACGAAGTCCAACGGCTCCCTCGAGTTCATCGAGAGCGATGTGCCTGAAGTCCGATACGCCTTCATCGGGGTGCGAGCATGCGAGCTGGCCGCGATGGCCATCCAGGACAGGGTGTTCCTGGGCAGCGGGCATCTCGACCGAACCTATCGGACGGCGCGTCGGGACGTGTTCAGCGTGGCTGTGAACTGCATCGTTGCCGGAGGCACCTGCTTCTGCGTCTCGATGGACACCGGGCCGCGGTGCACGTCGGGCTACGACCTCGTGCTCACCGAGATGATCGATGCCGAAGTGCACCAGTTCGTCTTCGAGGGAGGGACCGACGCCGGTGAGCAGATGTTGTCGATGCTGCCCGGCTCGCCCGCCTCCGGAGCCGACATGGCCGGAGTCGATCGAATCGTCGAGACGACTGCCTCGAGCATGGGGAGGTCGATGGACACCGCAGGGATCAAAGAGATGCTCTATGACAACTTGGAGCACCCGCGTTGGGAGGAGGTGGCCTCACGCTGTCTGGCCTGCACCAATTGCACCCTCGTCTGCCCGACCTGCTTCTGCTCGACGACGGAGGACACGGTGACCCTGGACGGGACGTCGTCGACCAGATCCCGTCGCTGGGACTCCTGTTTCACCATGGATTTCTCGAATCTCCACGGTGTGCCGGTGCGCAGCAGCACCAAGTCTCGATACCGCCAGTGGATGACACACAAGCTGGCGACCTGGTACGACCAATTCGGGTCATCGGGGTGTGTGGGCTGCGGGCGATGCATCTCATGGTGCCCGGTCGGGATCGACATCACCGAAGAGGTGGCCGCCATCCGGGCCACCGAGAGGATGGTCACATGAAACTCAAGTCCCTCCGTGAGACGAGCGAGTTGCTGCAGAGAATCACCAACACCGAGCTGGCGTTCTTCGAGTCGAT
>JBFYOJ010000018.1:0-3478 GCA_041303885.1 Acidimicrobiia bacterium
GCCAGGCTCACCCAGACCAGGCCCGGACTCGGCACGAAGCTTCGCGATCCACTCTCCGGCCGCTTCCTCGGACATGACCTCCACGGTCACGTCCGCACCGCGTCCAAAGGGGGCAAGTGCCACCTGGAGCCGTTCGTTCAGCCCATCAGGGGGGTTGGGGGTGGGAAGCAGCAGATCGACCTTGATCTTGCCCGACAACTTCCTCTCGGCGGCCTTGACCAGCCCGAGGCTTCCCAACGTCCGCCCCACCAGCAGGGGGGACTCGACGGACGCGACGGCTTCGAATACCTCGGCGTTGGAAGACATTGATTTCCCCTACGGGCACAGTGGTTAGAAGGCCCTTCGAACTATAGTTTTGACCGGTCGATACCCCTCATGGACACCAAGACCCTCGAATCGCGGATCTCGGATCTCACCTCCGCTCTCGGCGACCCGACCCGCCGGGCCATCTACATCGCGGTCCGGGAGTCCGCCGAGCCCCTGGCCACCTCGCAAGTGGCCGAGTTGTTCGACATCCACCCCAACGTCGCCCGGCACCACCTCGATCGGCTCGCTGACGACGGGTACCTCAAGGTCAGCCACAAGCGACCCGCAGGAAAGGGGGGGCCCGGTGCAGGGCGTCCAGCCAAGTGTTACGAGGCCACCGCCAAGGAGGTCTCCGTCCACTTCGCTCCCCGACGATTCGAGATGCTCGTCGAGTTGCTGATCAGGATCCTCGACGACGTGGCCCCGGAGAACCTCGCGTCGATCGCCGAGTCGGTCGGCCGCCAGTACGGCAGTGAGTTGGCCGCCGAGATCGGGATGCCGGATGAGCCGGGCTACGACGGGGCGGTGCAAGCCGTGGCCAGCGCCATGACCGGGCTCGGTTTCTCCGTGGACCCCGATGTGGACGGGCAACGACTGCTCACATCGCATTGCCCTTTCGGTGAGGCTGCGACCAGCCACCCGGAGGTCATCTGCTCGCTGGACCGGGGGATCGTGGCGGGCATGTTCGGCGCCCTCTCCTACAGCTGCAACCCGGTCATCATCCCTCACACGGCACTCGACGAGGACTGCGTCACCCGGGTCCCGTTGACCATCCGATAGATCCGCCCGCCCCGGCCTCGTCGGCAAGAGATGCATCTCTCGAAGACATCGGCCGACTCGTGACACCCGACACTCGCCAGCCGACATCTCGCCGGATCCACTACGCGTGATGGGTGGTCGCGGCTTCCGGCGCCGCCGTGCTCCTCTCGGCCGGTGTTCGTTCCGCCCCAGGAGTGTTCCTCCTGCCGATCGAAACCGACATCGGCCTCGATCGGGGGACCGTGTCGCTCGCGGTGTCTCTTGGGTCTCCTGGTCTACGGCCTGGCGGTGCCTTTCTCGGGGAGCTCAGGCCCTATCCCGGCGACGACCGCCATCGCCCCGGTGGCGAGGAATGCAGGCGGCGCTCGCCATCCGGGCGTCACGTGCCTCTGTGGACGAACTCGCCGTCTGAGCGCACCGAACCGGGGCTTCTTTCTCATTTCGGGAAGGTGGCGGCGGTTTTCAACGCGGCCTGCCCGTGATGACCCGGTCCCTCGTTAACCTTTGCCTCACTCGCTCAAACCGGAAGGCAGCCATGTCCGTCGATCCCTTCGGGGCTCATCAATCGTTCGACACCCCACTGGGGACCCGGGAGATCGTCCGCCTCGACGTCATCGAGGGCGCCGACCGCCTGCCCTATTCGATGAAAGTCTTGCTCGAGTCCGCATTGCGCAATCTCGACGGCGCCGCGGTCACCGCGGAGGACGTCAGGACCATCGCCGCCTACGACGCCACCCAAGTCGGAGAGCACGAGATCCCGTTCGTCCCCGGAAGGGTGGTGCTCCAGGACTTCACCGGCGTCCCCGCCGTGGTCGACCTCGCCGCGATGCGGGCGGCAATCGTGCGCATGACCGGAGATGAAGGGGCGGCACAAAAGGTCAACCCCCTGATTCCAGCCGATCTGGTGGTCGACCACTCGGTGCAGGTCGACGCCTTCGCCCGTCCCGACGCCCTGGTGATCAACTCGAGGAAGGAATTCGAGCGGAACCAAGAGCGCTACGAGTTCCTGAAGTGGGGGCAGTCCGCCTTCGCCAACTTCCGGGTCGTCCCGCCCGCTACAGGGATCGTCCACCAGGTGAATCTGGAGTACCTCGCCAAGGTGGCCTGGGACGATGGCCACTGGCTCTATCCGGACAGCCTGGTCGGCACCGACAGCCACACGACCATGATCAACGGTCTCGGGGTGGTCGGCTGGGGTGTCGGCGGGATCGAAGCCGAGGCGGCCATGGTGGGACAGCCCATCTACATGCTCCTTCCCGAGGTGGTGGGGTTCAGGCTCACCGGCATGTTGCGCGAGGGGGCAACGGCCACCGATCTCGTGCTTCGGGTCACCGAGATGCTCCGGGAGCATGGTGTGGTCGACAAGTTCGTGGAGTTCCATGGGCCCGGCCTCGACGAGATGCCGGTGGCAAACCGGGCGACCATCGCAAACATGGCGCCGGAATACGGCGCGACGATCGGATACTTCCCCGTCGATGATCAGACGTTGCGATACATGCGTCTCACCGGTCGTGACGACAAGCTGGTCGACGCCGTCGAGGCGTACTACAAGACACAGAGGATGTGGCGGGACGAAGGTCGTGCCATCACCTACTCCTCATCTCTCGAGTTGGACATGGCGACGGTGGAGCCGTCCCTCGCCGGCCCTCGCCGGCCACAGGACCGGATCGCCCTCTCGGCAATGGGCGTCCAATGGCAATCGGACCTCACCAATCTCTTCGGCAAGGACGGTGGGTCGAAGAACTCGACGGTGGTCAGCTGGGAGGACGAGGGTGGCCGTCCCGCCGAGAACGGCGTCCTGAAAGCCAAGGTCGGCGTCGATGTCGACTACGAGGGGACCCGGTTCAAGCTGACCGATGGGGATGTGGTCATCGCCGCGATCACCTCGTGCACCAACACCTCCAACCCCGATGTGATGGTCGGCGCAGGCCTGGTGGCTCGCAAGGCGCGTGAGCTCGGGCTGCAGCGCCAACCCTGGGTCAAGTCCTCGCTGGCACCGGGCTCCAAGGTCGTAACCGAGTACTTGACCAGCGCCGGGCTGCTCGAAGACCTGGAGGCCCTTGGCTTCTACGTGGTTGGCTACGGGTGCACCACCTGCATCGGCAACTCGGGTCCCCTGCCCGAGCCCATCTCAGCGGCGGTGAACGACAACGGGCTGGTCGCGGTGTCGGTCCTGTCCGGGAATCGGAACTTCGAGGGTCGGATCTCCCCCGATGTGAGAGCGAACTATCTGGCTTCCCCACCCCTGGTCGTCGCCTACGCGATCGCCGGGACCGTGGACTGGGATCCGGTCAACGAGCCGATCGGGCAAGATCGGGACGGCAACGACGTCTATCTGAGCGAGATCTGGCCGAGCCAGGAGGAGATCGCTGCCGTTGTCGCCTCATATGTCAACCAGGGTCAGTTCGTCGAC
>JBFYOJ010000019.1:0-2654 GCA_041303885.1 Acidimicrobiia bacterium
CTCGACCGGCGCCCAACTACTCCTGCTCCGCCCCCGGTTGGCGGACTACATCCTCAAGATGAAGCGGGGCGCCCAGGTGGTCTACCCCAAGGACCTTGGCCCGATACTCGTCTTCACCGACATCGCCCCCGGGATGACCGTGCTCGAGGCCGGGACCGGCTCGGGGGCGCTCACCCTCGGTCTGAGCCGGGCGGTGGGCCCGAGTGGCAAGGTGGTCAGTGTCGAGCTGCGGGAGGACCATGCCGCCCACGCCCGCAAGGCGATCGAGCGTTGGTACGGGGAGATCCCGGCGAACCTCGAGCTGAGGGTCGGTGACGTCACCGAGGCCGTGGCCGAGGTGAGGCCGGAGCGGATCGTGCTCGACCTTCCCGAGCCGACTGTCGTCCTCGAGGCGGCGGCCGAGCATCAGCCCACCGGCGGCGTGTTCTCTGCCTACCTGCCCACCGTGCCCCAGCTGCAGACGCTGGTCGAGCGAGCCCGTGAGACCGGTTGCTTCGCCGAGATCGAGGTGAAGGAGTTCCTGTTCCGCGACTGGAACGTGGCGGGCCGGTCGGTGCGACCGGAGCACAACATGATCGGTCACACCGGGTTCCTCGTCTTCATGAGGAGGATCGCCCCCGGCACCCGGCTCTGAGGCCAATCCGGGCCCACAGGTAGCATCGCGGGGTCATGAAGGTCTGGATCGACCAGGATCTCTGCACCGGCGACGGTCTCTGCGAGGAGATCGCACCGGACGTGTTCGTCCTCCTCGACGACGGGCTCGCCTACGTCCGGGAAGGCCCCAAGATCTACGCCGAGTCCGAGGGCAACGCCCAGGGGGCGGCCGGGATGGCGGTGGTCCCCGCCGGTCAGGAGGACCTCACCATCGAGTCCGCCGAGGAGTGCCCCGGCGAGTGCATCTTCATCGAGGCCTGAGCAGGAGATCACCTGCTCAAGTCGGAGGGTCGGTTCGCCGACCCTCTTCTTTGTATCGAACTGATGGCAATATCAGGTGGGCCGGGCATTGAGTCCGAGAACCCAAGGAACTAAAGACACCCCTTCGTATACTGAAAACAAGGGCACCCAAGGCCAGGAGGAAGCCCGTGGATGACGGACGGAATACGGACGACACCACCCAGCTGCGCAGTGTGATCACGGCGCTGGAGGAGGAGATCGCCGTCCTGCGCCGCCGTCTGCGTGAGTCACCGGCCCGGGTCGAAGAGCTGGAGACAGAGCTCTCCCGGATGCGGGAGCGACTCGACCGGGCGATGAACCAGAACGACAAGCTCTCCGCCGTGCTCGAGGAAGCACGAGAGCAGCTCGGGGTCCTCCGGGAAGAGGTGGAGAAGCTCACCTCGCCGCCCAACAACTTCGGGACCGTGCTCCAGATCAACGACGACGGAACCCTCGACATCATGACCGGCAGCCGCAAGCTCCGGGTCGCCGCCCAGCCCAACGTCGAGGTGAAGCAGCTCCAGGTGGGCCAGGAGGTCCTGCTCAACGAGGCTTTCAACATCATCGACGTTCGCCACTTCGAGCCGGCCGGTGACGTGCTCAGGGTGCGGGAGGCCCTCACCGACGGCCGGGTGGTCGTCCTCGCCCATGCCGACGAGGAGAAGGTGGTGCAGCGGTCCGAGAACATGGCCGACTTCAAGCTCCGCGCCGGCGACTATGTCAGGATCGACACCAAGACCGGGCTCGTCCTCGAGAAGATGGAGCGTCCCGAGGTCGAAGAGCTGGTCCTCGAAGAGGTGCCCGACATCACCTACTCCGACGTGGGAGGGCTGGCCGAGCAGATCGAGCAGATCCGGGACACCGTCGAGCTTCCCTATCTCCACAAGGACCTGTTCAAGGAATACGAGCTCGAACCGCCCAAGGGGATCCTCCTCTACGGCCCCCCCGGATGCGGCAAGACCCTCATCGCCAAGGCGGTGGCCAACAGCCTGGCCAAGAAGGTATCCGAGCAGACCGGCAGCCCCGATGTCCGCTCCTATTTCCTCAACATCAAAGGTCCCGAGCTGCTCAACAAGTGGGTCGGTGAGACCGAGCGCCAAATCCGGATGATCTTCCAGCGGGCCAAGGAGAAGTCGGACGAGGGAGTGCCGGTCATCGTCTTCTTCGACGAGATGGACTCGCTGTTCCGCACCCGCGGGACCGGGATCAGCTCGGATGTCGAGTCGACCATCGTGCCCCAACTCCTCTCCGAGCTCGACGGGGTCGAGGCGCTGAAGAACGTGGTGGTGATCGGGGCCTCCAACCGTGAGGACCTGATCGACCCGGCCATCCTGCGCCCCGGCCGACTCGACGTGAAGATCAAGATCAACCGCCCCGACCCGATCGCGGCCCGGGAGATCTTCCGCATCTACCTGAGCGACGAGACCCCGCTCGACGCCGCCGCCATGGAAATCGAGGGTGGCGACAAGGCGAAGGTCATCGCCTCTTACATCGAGGCCACCGTCGAGGCGATGTACGCCGAGTCCAACGAGAACCGTTTCCTCGAGGTCACCTACGCATCGGGCGACCGGGAGGTGCTCTACTTCAAGGACTTCGCCTCGGGGGCCATGATCGAGAACATCGTGAGACGGGCGAAGAAGGATGCGATCAAGAGGCTGATCGCAGGCGGGGAGGCCGGTGTCCGTCTCTCCGACCTGACCGACGCCATCAAGCAGGAGTTT
>JBFYOJ010000020.1:0-3025 GCA_041303885.1 Acidimicrobiia bacterium
GCATCTCCTCGTCGAGGATCTGGATCCGTCCGGAGTCGATCCGGGTGAGGCCAAGGAGCGAGCGGAACATGGTGGTCTTGCCGGCGCCGTTCGGGCCGAGCAGCCCGGTGATCGCTCCCGAGGGGACCTCGCAATCGAGACCGTCCAGGGCGGTGACGGTCCTGTAACGCTTGATCAAGCCCTCCACCCGGATCGCAGGCTGGCTCAGATTCATGATCGGGTGGGATCCGGTGGCATCTCGGCCACGGAGTCAACCACAACCGGGGACCCAGTGAACGTGGATATCGCTCGCACCCAGCCGCACACCGATGAAGTCGACGCGGTCGGCGCCGAGCTGCGCAGCGAGTCTTGTCACCCGGTCTCGCTTGAAGTGATCTACCGCGTCGATCGGGTCGCCGGAGCCGGTGATCGTCCTCACCTCGGCCGCGACTCGATCCGGCCCATCGCGGGCGAGGATGTCGAGCTCACCCCGACCGACACCGACATTGCGGGCGACGATCTCCAATCCGTGATCAGCCAGGAATCGGGCGGCGATGCGCTCGCCGATCTCCCCCAGACTCGACCGATCGGTCAGATCGAGATCTCCTGCTGCTCCAGTTCCTCGACGTTCACGTCCCGGAAGGTCAGCACCTTGACATGCTGCAGGAACCGGGCCGGTCGAAACATGTCCCAAACCCATGCGTCCTTCATCTCCACCTCGAAGAATATGGAGCCGTTGGCCTCGCGCACCTCGAGGTTCACATCGTTGGCCAGGTAGAACCTTCGCTCGGTTTCCACCACGTACCGGAACATCGGGAGGACGTCGTGGTACTCCTTGTAGATCTTGAGCTCAACCTCGGATTCGTAACGCTCCAGGTCCTCTTCCATCTTCTCCTCTTCACACGCGACGCCGGTCGATCATATGCACGCCCCGACCGTTAACAACTAACAAATCCCGGGGACAATTTCTCAGAATCCGCCGAAATGTGCGAGTGGCCAGATGGTGACGAAAGCTTCGCCAACGAGGTCGTCCATCGGGATGGGGCCGAACCTCCGACTGTCGAACGAGGCATTGCGGTTGTCCCCCATCACGAAGACCTCGTCCTCTGCGACGGTGACCGCCGGCTCGTCGGGCATGAATGCATCCTCTGCGATATAGGGCTCCTCGATCGGCTTGCCGTTGACGACCACATGGTTGTCCCTGACCTCGATGGTCTCACCAGGAAGGCCGATCACGCGTTTGATCAGATCGTCGTGCCCTCGGGTCCGAACCCCCACCGCCTCGAGGACCGACCGGATGACAGCCTCCGGGATCGACTCTTCGAGCTCTTCTTCACGCGGGTCGCGAAAGACGACGATGTCACCTCGTTGCGGCTCGCCCCAGTCGTAGGCGAGCTTGTTCACCATGACCCGGTCGTTGACCTCGATGGTCGGCAGCATCGACTCGGAGGGGATCCAGAAAGGCTGGATCAGGAAGGTCTTGATGATGACGGCTATGAACAGGGCAGTGAGGAGAAGACCGGGTAGCTCGGCGAGAAAAGAGCGACGGCGTTTCGGCTCGGGGGCCGCCGGAGCAGCCAGTTCCTCATCGACAGGTTGCGGAATCTGAGAACTCAGTCGCGCAGCTCCTTGATGCGAGCCGACTTCCCGACCCGGTCCCGCAAGTAGTAGAGCTTGGAGCGACGGACGTCGCCGCGTCGCACGACCTCGATCCTGGAGATGATCGGAGCGTGGATCGGGAAGACCCGCTCGACACCCACGCCAAAGCTCATCTTTCGGACCGTGAACGAGGCGCGTGCTCCGCCGCCGTTACGGGCGATGACGATGCCTTCGTAAACCTGGACGCGCTCACGGCCGGCCTCGACCACCCGGACGTGGACCTTGACCGTGTCACCGGCCCGAAAATCCGGGATGTCGTCGCGGACGTGCGCGCTCTCAACAACGTGAAGATCGTTCATGGAGGACTCCTAGAGCGGTCGGGAGAACCTTCGGTCCCGGCCAGCGGGAATTGTATCAGGAATCGGAATGATCGCCATCAAGGAGCAGATCGGGGCGGCGCTCGCCGGTCCGGACGACCCGCTGAGCCTGCCTCCACGCCTCGATCAGCCCATGGTTC
Organism: Acidimicrobiia bacterium; assembly: GCA_041303885.1. Taxonomy (GTDB): domain Bacteria; phylum Actinomycetota; class Acidimicrobiia; order Spongiisociales; family ZC4RG35; genus JARDZU01. The sequence goes on from JBFYOJ010000020.1 coordinate 2,096, forward strand.
CCCGACAGGAGGACCTCGGGAACCTTCCACCCGCGGAACTCCGCGGGCCGCGTGTACACCGGCTCCTCGAGCAGCCCTTCCCGGAACGACTCCTTCTCGGTCGACTGGGGGTTGCCCACGACACCTGGCAGGAGGCGGGCGACACCCTCGATGGCGAGAGCAGCAACGACTTCGCCACCGGCGAGGACGAAGTCGCCCACCGACACCTCCTCATCGATCAGGTGGTCGACGACCCGCTGGTCGACACCCTCGAATCGCCCGCACACAAATGTGACTTCGGGCAGACCGGCCCAGCGGTCGAGGGTCGCCTGGGTGAGTTGTTCGCCGACCGGGGTGAACAGGACCCTTCGGGTCGCAGCGAGTGGCTCCAAGGCAGATGCGAGCGGCTCGATCATCATCACCATCCCGGCACCCCCACCGAACGGGGCGTCGTCCAACTGGCGATGTCTCCCGATCCCGTACTCGCGCAGGTCGATCAACTCGACGTCGAGAGCCCCGGCTTCCATCCCTCTGGCCACTATCGAAACCGACAGCGGCCCGTCGAAGAACTCGGGGAACATGGTGACGACATTGATCCGCACAGGCGCAGGCTAGGTGGCGAACGCGCCATCTCGGCGCCGGCAGCCGCCGGCTCAGTCCAGAGGGACGATCCGGTAGTCCTCGACCAGGAACCAGTCCTTCCCGTCGAAGGTCATCTCGTTCTTCCACAGGACGACATCCGGGTCGGAGACGTCCCAGGTCAACCTGATCCTGGGCGCTGAGTCGCCCGTAGACTCGAAGATCAGTCTGTCTCCCTCGATCCATCCCCGCATGATCCCGGCGCGCCCGTAGTTGTCGGCGATGGTCGCCCGATACTCGCCGGTGGCGGGGTCAAAGCCGCACACCCAGTGCAGCTCCCACTTGAAGAGGAATGTCCCATCTTCGAGAAAC
>JBFYOJ010000021.1:0-3319 GCA_041303885.1 Acidimicrobiia bacterium
CCCGGCCGGCCACAATCGGGTGAAGGTCAGGGTGGCGAGACGCCTCTACTTCGGGGACGTCTATTTCTACGACGTGGATGCCGGTATCGGGACCGAGATCGAGGTCAAGGAGGAGAACCGCCCCGGTGTCGACCTCTACGACGTTGGTGAGGAGGCCTATCTGGTCTGGAGCCCGGAGGCTGCAAACCTGGTGGTCAGGTGATGACGACGCCGGGCGCGACCACCAAGAGGGATGAGACTCGAGCTGCCACCCCGGAGTTGGAGCAGGCGGCAGAGAGGGCCGAGGCGCGTCGGGGGTTGTTCATCTCACTGCCGGCGTACGTGTATCTGGTCGTCCTCTTCGTCATACCTCTCGTCCTCGTCTTCGTCTACTCCTTCGCAACCAGGGACGCGACCGGCCAGACGGTCCTCGAAGACTGGAACCTCGATTCATACAAGCGGCTGTTCACCCCGATCGTCCTCGAGATATTCCTGAGGTCCCTGGTCCTGGCAGTGATCACCACCTTGATCTGCCTGGCCGTTTCCTATCCGTTCGCCTTCTACATCGCCACTCGCTCCTCCCGCTTTCGCAGCCTCCTCCTCGTGCTCGTCATGATCCCGTTCTGGTCCAACTTCCTGGTCAGGACCTATGCATGGCGGGTCATCCTCGGATCTGAAGGCCCGGTCTCCCAACTCAGCGTCGCGCTCGGAGGAGAGCCGATCCGCCTGCTCTTCACCAACGCCGCCGTGCTGATCGGTCTGGTGTATGGCTTCATGCCGTTCATGGTCCTCCCCCTCTATGCCGCACTGGAGCGGATGGACTGGCGATTGGTGGAGGCCGCCCGGGACCTCTACGCCGACGGGTGGACCGCATTTCGCAAGGTGACCTTTCCCCTCTCGATGCCGGGTGTGGTGGCGGGGTCGATATTGGTCTTCATCCCTTCGCTTGGCGCCTACGTGACGCCCGCCCTGCTTGGCGGGGCAAACACAGTCCTCATGGGCGACTACATCGTGAGCCAGTTCCTGGCAGCGAGAAACTGGCCCTTTGGCTCGGCGTTGTCGTTCGCCGTCATGTTTGTGATGCTGCTCGCCACAGTCTTCTACTTCCGGGCGGGGGCCAAGACGCTGTGAACGAGGGAACTGCACCAAAGAGGCTGGTCGACCGTCTGCTCGGGCTCAACGCCTGGGTGCTGTATCTGTTTCTCTATGCACCAATCGCCCTCCTGATCGTCTTCTCGTTCAACGAGAACGACAACGTCGGGATCTGGACCGAGCCGTCGCTGCGCTGGTACGGCGAGATGTTCGCCGACGAGCGGGTCATGGGTGCGCTGCGCAACTCCCTCATCGTCGCCTTCATCTCGACGATTGTCTCCACGGTGGTGGGGACGATGCTCGCAATCGCACTGGAGAGATACCGGTTCCGCGGCAGGGGGACCCTGGACGGCATCGCCTATCTGCCGATCATCATCCCCGACGTGACCATGGCTGTGATGCTCCTGATCTTCTTCTTTCAGGCCTTCGGCATGGTCAACGACGCTTTCGGGACTCAACTCCGAAGCGGCTTGCTCACGATCACTCTCTCCCACATCGCCTTCAGCATCTCATTCGTGGCGGTTGTGGTGAGGGCGAGGCTCGCCCAGTTCGACAGTTCCATGGAAGAGGCTGCTGCCGACCTCTACGCCAATCGTTGGCAGACTTTTCGCAAGGTGACCCTTCCTCTCATTGCGCCGGGAGTTGCCGGCGGGGCCCTGCTCGCCCTGACCATCTCCCTCGACGACGTGGTCGTGACCCAGTTCGTCTCCGGTGCCGGGGCCACCACCCTCCCGGTCTACGTATTCGGCTTGGTGCGTCGGGGAGTGACGCCGTTGATCAACGCGGTGAGCACCGTCATGTTGGTGGCGTCCATGGTCCTGGTGGCAATCTCGCTGGGTTTCCAACGGGGAGCCGAAGCTCGCGGCCAGAGATTGGCCGACCCCGAGGCGTTGCTCGAGGAGATCACCGCCGACTGATCGGGGGTGGCATAGACCCCACCTTGAAATAGGCTGAGCAGGCGGGAGAGCCGCACACGTGACAGGTCCCGGGAGGATTACTGATGCGAACCAGAGCCAAGCTCTTTGCATTGTTGAGCACACTGGCGTTGTTGCTCGCCGCTTGTGGAGGTGGCGAGGAAGGTGAGGGCACCGGAGACACGACCGCCGCTGGGACCGCGTCGCCCGCCGGCGACGCAGGCGCCAATTGCGCGCTCGACGAGGTTGACGGCGACCTGAACTTCTACAACTGGTCCGAGTACATGGACCCCGAACTCGTGACGGCCTTCGAGGAGCTGCACGGGATCGACGTCGTGGAGGACTTCTACGAGTCCAACGAGGCGCTCCTCGCCCAAATGCAGGCCGGCGCGGTCTATGACCTCATCGTCCCCTCCGACTACATGGTCGGGATCATGGTCCAGAACGGGCTCCTTGCTCCTGTCAACGACACGGCCGTCCCCAACCTGGCCAACCTCGGGGAGCGTTTCACCGATCTTCCCTATGACCCGGGGCCAGAGTATTCGGCGGCCTACCAGTACGGGACGACAGGGCTCGGAGTCAATCTGAGCGAAGCAGGGGATGACTTTTCCCGCAGCTGGGCGTTGCTCTTCGACCCTGAGCTGACAGCAGATTTCGCAGGCGGGGTCTCGGTGCTCAACGACCCACGGGAGGCAATGGGCGCCGCGCTCAAGTATCTCGGCTACTCGCTCAACGACACCGATCTGAACCATCTCCAGGAGGCGGCCGACACCATCGCCGCGGCGAAGACCGGCATCGCCACCTTCGACTCGGACCAGTACGACGAGGCATTGGTCGCCGGCGAGGTGGCTGTGGCCCACGGATACTCGGGCAACATGATCGTGGCCATCGGCGAGGCCGAGAACCCGGAGAACTACGAGTACGTGCTGCCAGAAGAGGGAGCCACTCTCTGGATCGACAACATGGCGGTCCCGGCCAACGCCGAGCACCCGTGCACGGCGTTCGCATTCATGAACTACATACTCGATGCCGAGAACGGCGCAACGCTGACCAACTGGAACTACTACGGGACCCCCAACGATGCCTCGGTACCGTTGGTCGATCCAGAGGTCACCGAGTTCTATGCCCCGACCTTCGAGGCCGAGGGACTCGAAGTGATCCAGGACACCGGCGACTACGAGATCAACTTCACCGACTATCTGGCGCAGGCAAAGAGCTGAGACGCGTCGTATGTACGAGTGCGGTACACGCACAACGTGATGGGGGCCCCAGGGACCCCCATCACTGTCTTACGACTCTGCGGGGATAGTGGCCGAGGGTGCTGTCGGCGGGCG
>JBFYOJ010000022.1:0-2685 GCA_041303885.1 Acidimicrobiia bacterium
CGCTCTTCCGATCTATGTGATGAAGTCGAGCAGTTCGGGGAAGAAGGGCTTCTCCACGTGCTCCTCGTAGTGACGTCTGGCCAACAGCTCGTCGATGGTCAGCTTCCTGATCCGCTCGAGGGTCAAGCCTTTGCGCTCGAACCGACTGATCAGCTCACCGACCAGGCCCCGGGCCACCCCGTCGGGCTTCACCATGATGAATGTGTGTTCGATTGCCATCACAGAGGAGAGTAGTGGCCCCCAGAATCCCGGAATCAGGCGGTCAGAAGGGCGCGCACCTCACCGACCAGATAGAGCGATCCCGCCACCAGCACCGCGCCATCCAAGCCCGCAGCCGACCGTGCCTCGTTCAGCGCAACCCGGACGTCGGGAACTATGGCCACAGGCACGTCCACGAGACTCCTGACCATTTCGCCGAGCTCATCGGGCGAGACCGCTCGTTCGGACTCGGGGGCAGTGACGACGATCCCGTCACAGAGTGGCGCGAGCTTCCCCACCATTGCCTCGATGTTCTTGTCCCCCATCACCCCCAGGAGTAACTGCCATCTCGTGGTCGGGAACTCCTCCTCCAGTGCCTCGACCAGCACCTCGACCCCATCGGCATTGTGGGCTCCATCGACCAACACGAACGGATTGACCGCCAACGGCTCCATCCTCCCGGGCATGGTCGATGCAGCAGCCGCTTCACGCACCGATCCGACATCGAGCCTGCTTCCCAGCAGCGCCTCTGTGGCGGCAATCGCATTGGCCAGGTTGGCCAGCTGATAACGGCCATGGAGTGGAAGGAAGATGTCTTCATAGGTTTCTTCGGCACCGCTGATCGTCGTCAGCCATCCACCCACGGCACGCTCGGCATCGAGGACCGAGAAATCCTTTCCATAGTGCCGGTGATGGATCCCGAGCTCCCGCGCTCGAGTCTCTGCCACCTCGAGAGCAGCATCAGGCAACGGACCGGTGACGAGAATCGAATTGGTGCCGGCAATTGCCACCTTCTCACCGGCGATCGAAGCCACATCCTCTCCCAGGTACTCGGTGTGCTCGATACCGATGCTGGTTAGCACACAGACCTCGGCATCGACGACATTGGTGGCGTCGAGACGCCCGCCGAGGCCCACCTCGAGAACCGCCGCGTTGACCGCCTGATCGGCGAAGAAGGCGAAGGCCGCGGCCGTCGTCAGCTCGAAGTAGGTGTTGGGCTCGTGGCCTTCCTCCTCCCGAAGGCGGGCGAAGACAGCCACATCGGACACGGCGAGGGCGAACTCGGCTTCAGCGGCCTGGCGCCCGTTGACCGAGAGTCGCTCTTCGACCCGCTGCAGATGCGGCGAGATGTATGTGCCCGTGGTGAGCCCGTGGGCCACCAGAATGAGGGTGCACAAACGGGAAGTGGACGTCTTGCCGTTGGTACCGGCGACGTGGATGATCGGATAGCCCTCATGGGGCCGGCCCATGTAGTCGAGGAGGCTCTCGATGCGCTCGAGCCCCGGCTTCACGCCCAGGGCGATGTGACGATTCAGATATTCGAGGGCATCGTTGTAGTCCATGAGAAGGGCCCCGGGAGGTTAACCCGGGGCCCACTCACCTCTCACCAAGGCAGACGTGAAGTCAGCCTTCCTCCCGCCGTCTCGCAGTCCTGATCAGTACCCATCCCGTTCCCAGCAGGACGGTCGCCGCCCCGAGGAGCGCCTCGGTGCTCAGACCGGTGAATGGCAACACCACGAGCTCCTCGACCTCGTCAGGCACGATCTCCTCACCCTCGACCTCATCCGGGCAGGCAGCCACTGTGAAGCTGCCCGAGCCGTCACCTGCCACGGTGTAGCCCTCCACCGCTGCGGTGACCCAGTTGTAGGCGCCGGCCACGAGCGACTGAGACCCTCCCGGCCCGGTGAAGGTGGCAACAACCTGGGCGCCACTGTTGAGGATCGACACCGTTGCCGCAGCCGCGGGATCGATCTCTACGGTCACCGACCCGAAGGCGGTTGAGGCGCCTTCGATGCAGTTGCCGTGGGTGACGATCACGGTGCTTACACAAGGATCGATGGTGAATTCACCCGACGTCGACTGTCCTTCCGGGAACTCGAATCCTTCGCCGGGGATCGCCTGCCAGGTGTAGGTCCCCGGTGCGAGCTGGCTCGAGCCACCGGTGCCGACGAACTGTGCCGCCAACTCGAGCTCCCCGTCGTAGACGTTCACGGTGGCCCCGGACTCGACATCGATGAACACGGTCACCGAGCCATGCGGCCCGTCGAGAACTTCGCACTGACCGTGGGCGACGACGACTGCGGCGTCGCATGGTTCGATGGTGAAGTCGCCAGTGGCGTCACCGGTCAGCTCGAACCCGGCTCCGGCGGTCGCCATCCAGCTGTAATCCCCTGGTGCCAGCTCCTGGGAGCCGCCCGAGCCGGAGAAGTTGTACGGACCGCCCGGGCCGGTCACCACGACCGTCGCACCCGAGCTCGGGTCGATCGACACCTCCACCAGGCCCACCGCGAGACCGGCCTCATTGAGAGCACAACCACCCGACACCACCAAGACCTCCGATTCACATGGTTCGATGGTGAACTCGCCAGTGGTGTCACCGGTCAGCTCGAACCCGGCTCCGGCGGTCGCCATCCAGCTGTAATCCCCTGGTGCCAGCTCCTGGGAGCCGCCCGAGCCGGAGAAGTTGTACGGACCGCCCGGGCCGGT
>JBFYOJ010000023.1:0-2604 GCA_041303885.1 Acidimicrobiia bacterium
GTCGAATGAAACCGGGGAGGTCGATCCGGTGGTCCCCGAGCCCGTCGAGTCACCGGCGAACAGCCAGAGGCCGACACCGATGACGACGATCAAACCGAGCGCCAGTGCCCCTTCAGCCCAACTTCTCATTCAGTGAACCGTAGACAAGGCGGGGGACAATCCTAAGGTTTGAGAGCGATGGGCGAGGCCACCAGACGCCAGTTCTTGGGAGCTCTCGTGCCCGCCAACGCCGCCGCGGAGAGCACCTCGACCGAGTCGGGCCTGGTCCCGGCAACCCACCCGACCACGACCACGACGGTCCCGGCCTCCGCGCCACCGACGGGGTCCCCGGTTCTCCTCGTCGCAGCCGGTCTCGCGGGGCTGGCCACGATTCTCGTCATCTGGCGGGCAAGCCGGATGCGGGACGGATAACTTCTGGTCAACATGGACTGGACGGATCTCTCACTGCTGCTGCTCCGGCTCTGGGCGGGTCTGGTCATGATCGCCCACGGAGTCAACCACGGGCGCACCCTGGACGGAACGGCTCGCTGGTTCGCCTCGAAGGGCTTCCGCTCCGAGGCGCTCAACGCGAGGATCTCCGCCCTGAACGAGATCGCATTGGGTGTCGCCCTGATCGCCGGCGCCCTGACCTCCGTGGCGGCTGCCGGTCTGATCGCCACGATGTTCGTCGCCTTTTGGGCAATCCACCGATTCGTTGGGTTCTTCAACTTCCATCGGCCCGACGAGGGCTACGAGTACGTGACGACATTGGCGGTCATCGGTGTGGTGCTCGCGATGCTGGGCCCCGGTCGATACTCCGTGGACGAGGCGCTGGGGATCGCCGACAATCTCGATGGGTGGGTGGGCCTCGCCATCGTGGGTGGTGGCCTGCTCGTGGCCGCCGGGCAACTGGCGAGTTTCTGGCGGAAGCCAACCGGGTAGGTGGACGGCGCGTGAGGCTCGACCCCCTGCCCGACGACTTTCAGTTCACCCGCGATCAGCTGCATCAGATCGCCTATTTCGCCGTTGCTCCCGCCCGATACGCGGCCGTTGGGAGGATGGGCCTCAGAGCGACGTCTGGCGGCTTTGGCACGCCGGAGTTCGAGGGACGGGTGGCCAGAGTCGAGGCCAATCTCCTCATCCACGAGCAAGGAGGGAATATCGCCACCCAGACGATCACCACCATCCGCGCCGCGGCCGAGTTCTTCGGTCATGAGTACGACACCGGGTGGTTCACCGACTTCAGGGACGTGCTCGCCCCGATGGACCCCGACCGTCCACTCAAGATCGACGATGTCCCCGCCCTCGCCCTCGGAAAGTGGTATCGGTTTGGGTCCGATCTCCTGGCCGAGCTCCAGTCACATGGGACCGGCGACGACGAGGTGACCGAGTGCCAGATCTGGCCGGAGCACTTCGATGCCGCGATCGAGATGGGTCGGGAGGCGGAAGGCCGGCGTGCCAGCTACGGGGCCTCTCCCGGCGACACGAACCATCTCGAGCCCTATCTCTACGTCTCCGCATGGTCCGAGATCGACCGATCCGAACCGTATTGGAACGACCGTCACTTCAACGGGTCCAGTCTCCCCTTTGTCGAACTGGCCGAATCGAACGACCCGATTCGCATGGGTCTCGAGTTCTTCCTTCACGGCTACGGGCTCCTCCAGCGGTGAGCTAGCCGCGGCTGTGCTCCGTGATCTCTCCGACCAGGCCGATTGCCGCCGCCCTCACGATTCGGACGGTCTCCTCATAGCCTGAGGCTGGTCCTCCCCAGGGATCGGGGATCTCGTCGATCGTGGTGTCCGGGTCGTAGGTCCGGAACAGACGGACTTTCGCCTGACTTGCCTTGGACGGCGCCAGCTCGATCAGGTCCTTCAGGTTGGCGCGATCCATCGCCAGGATGATGTCGAAGCGATCGAAATCGGCCGCCATGACCTTCCTGGCGCGGCCCTCGATTGCCAGACCGGCCCGGGCACCGGCCGCCACGGACTCCGGGTGCGGCGGCTGCCCGATGTGCCACGACCCCGTCCCTGCCGAGTCGACATCGATCTCGAGCTTGGCGCTCCTTGCCGCTTCCCGGATCGCCGCCTCCGCCGCCGGTGACCGGCAGATGTTGCCCGCGCACACCGCCAGGACCCTCAAACGGACTCCTCTGTCAGACGTGCACGTGCCAACTCGACGTAGCCCTCATCGGTGTCGAAGCCGACGTAGTGACGGTTGGTGCGCGCCGCCGCGACCGCCGTCGAGCCCGAGCCGATGAATGGGTCGAGTACCAGGTCGCCGCGATAGGTGTAGAGCTCGATCAGACGCTGGGGGAGGGCCACCGGGTAAGGGGCTGGATGCCCTATCTTCCGGGCACTCTCGGATGGGATCTCCCACACGTCGAGCGTGGCTTCCAAGAACTCCTCGGTACCGATGGTCGCCTCGTGTGGGAGGCCCTCCTCTTCCCGCTGGCGTCTCTTCATGGCACGGTCGAAGCGCCCCTTCGAGGCGATGATCACCCGTTCGGTGACGTCTCTCAGAACCGGGTTCTGAGGTGAGCGGAAGGATCCCCATGCACAGCTGCCTCCCGCCCCTCTGGCCTTCTGCCAGATCACCTCGCCCCGCATCAGCATCCCGAGATCGTCT
>JBFYOJ010000024.1:0-4107 GCA_041303885.1 Acidimicrobiia bacterium
CCCGGCCCAGAAGATGTTCCCGAGGCCGAGCAAGATGAGGGCGCCGCTCGTCGCCATGAAGACGCGCACGGAAACCGGGTCCCACACCAGCGGGTCGGGGTCTCGGACCCGCCACATGTCGGAAACGGCGAACAGGACGACGAGGACAGAACCGACCCGGATCGTGGTGACGTCGTCCTGGCTGAAGGTGTGGATCGGCACCAGTGAGAGGCACAGGAAGGCGATGGTCAATGCGTGACGGACAATGGTCTTGACCCGCCATAGGTTGATCGGGTCCCACCCCGAAGGGTCGTCGCGGAGCCAGGCGATTACTGCCCCAAAGCCGGCGAGGCTGACCGACATGCCGGCGATCGAGGTGAAGAAGGGCTGACCTTCCATCCCGGCGATGTTATGAAACCTGCCGGGTGGATCGGTGGAATATGGTGGTGACAGAAGCGGGAGGGCCGGAGACGAAGCTGTCTTCGGTGCGTCAGGGGCGGAGGCATCTTCGGTTCACTGTCGTCGGCGGCCGCTCACCCGGCGACTTGGCCGGCGTGGATGTAGAGAATCGGCTCGCCGCCCCGAATCTCGAGCAGCGCACCAAAGTCCTCGTCGGAGCCGACAGTCAGGTACGTGCCGCCGGGTCCCCGATGGCGAGAAGCTCATATCCAGCCAGGAGGCCTCGCGGTTGTCCGAGCGGAAAGGCCGGTTCCGCCCGCCTCGGCGCCGTCGTCCGGCGACCCGAAGACCTTGCCGTAGTTCGGACCTTCAGCGGCTGACCATGCGTCGGGACCGGCGACTCGGTCACGGCCATGTGGATCGAGCTGTTCTACCCAAGCGCCCGTATGAGGAACGCCGCCACCTGACCCCTGGTCACATAGTCATCCGGGCAGAACCGGTCGTTGACCGGCGGGTTGCACCCGGCGGTGACCCCGGCCGCACCCAACCGGTCGATCGAGGACTCGAACATCGACCCGTCGTCATCCACGAACAGATTCCCACCACCATCATCGGTGTAACCCATGGCCCGGACCAGGAAGGCTGCCAACTCACCCCGGGTCACCCGCCGATCGGGGCAGAAGCGGTCGTTGACCGGCGGGTTGCACCCTCTGGTCACACCGGCGGTGCCGAGCTTGTCGATCGCCGCTTCGAAGACGCTGCCGTCATCGTCCACGAACAGATCCCCACCACCATCATCGGTGTAGCCCATGGCCCGGACCAGGAAGGCAGCCATCTCACCCCGGGTCAGCTGATCGACCGGGCAATAACGGTCGTTGACCGGCGGGTTGCACCCCTTGGTGATGCCCTCGTAGGCAAGCCACTCGATCGAGGGCTGGAACACCGAAGAGCCGTCGTCGACGAAGGTGCCAACGAAGACAGAGCAGTCGGGAAACTCCCCGTGAACCTCTCGAGCCGGGCGGGGCAGATCCAAGTCGACCGCACCTGCGAGGCGGAACACGAGGCCATCGAATCGGAATGCCTCTGCTTCCCCGCTCGGGTACACGTCAGGAAACAACCGGGACTCGGCCTCGTCGGCGGCAAACACCCGGATCATCTCCACCCGGTCATCACGGCAGGCGAACCATTCCGAGTGGGTAGGCCCGATCCCCTGCCAGATGTTCGGGTAGCCCCCACCGGCGAGGGGTATCGGGCCCAGGACGCAGTCGTGGAAGTCGAACAGGGCGAAGTCAGCGCCCACCAGGGTCGACTGCACTCCCACGACGATCAGTCGTCGGCCGCCCATCACCACCACCGAGTGCGGCCTGGCCTGAGGTGAGAGCGAGAACTGATCGAGCGTGTTGATCTCGAACTCGGTACCCCATCCGGATGCCAGTTCGAGGTGAAGGAAGTGCCGGGCCAGGTCGGGATCGGCGTTCCCCGAGAAGTAGCCGGTGATCACGTCCTTGTGCCCGTCCCCGTCGACGTCGGCCAGGAACCGGCTGGGGTAGGACCGATCGACCACTGCGTCCGCCGGAATCGGGGTGCTGGGCCGGGAGTCGCACGGGGTGGTGACCGCACCGGCAGGCCTCTGGCCGAGCGGGAGCAGGGACGCCACGACCAAAACCGCCAACAACTGCCGAACTCTCATCCGCAGACCTCGGTTCTTTGACGAGAGAGGCGCTAGACCAGGTCTGATTCACCCGGTCTCCTCCGCTCAATGAAAGCAGATCGATCGCTGTGGGTGCACAGGACTCGCCGACCCGATCAAGGCACGTCAAAGCCGGTGGTCCACCAATTCGTGACCTTCGACTCTGGCCGACAGCCCTCACTGCCCGACGATGGGGTCATCGAATCGAATCGAGGACTGGAGGTACCAGATGATCGATTCTGCCATGACACCAGAAGTCGTCGATGTGCGGCTCCCTGAGGACAGACCCCCCGATTGGGCCAACTCCTTGATGAAATGGGCGGTCACCACCCCCGGGCTCCAAGCCTGGGTGGGAAAAGGGGTCGCCCTGCTCGCATTCACCGGACGCCGCTCTGGGAAGCAGTACACCATCCCGGTCAGCTACCAACGTGATGGCAACACCGTGACCGTCATCACCAAGCGGGCCCGCAACTGGTGGCACAACTTCGAGACGCCGGCCCAGGTCGAGCTGAGACTCGCCGGTCGGACGTACAGCGGACAAGCGGAGGTCACGACCGGTGACACCGAGACACTGGGGTTCATGACCGAGTACCTGGAGAAACGGCCGATCGACGCCAAGGCATACGGGCTGAAGAAGGACGAGATCACCAAGGAGAAGATCTCCCGGATCCTGCCTCACATCGTCTTGATCCGCATCGACATCGCCCCGACCGAATAACCCGCGGCGGCGTAAAGCCGGCGCCGAACCGGCACAATGGTGCCGGCATGGACTTCACCGTGTTCGACACGCCACAACCCGCCGTCGGGCCGGCACAGGCGGAACAGATTGCCGTCGCGGTCTACGGGGTCGGAGGAGTGGCCAGCCCGCTGGCCGGGGAACGGGATCGTTCCTTCCGGATCGACGGTGACCGGGGTTCCTACGTCCTGAAGATCGGGAACCGTGGGGATCGGCCCGACGCCCTCGAAGCCCAGGCCGCGGCCATGGCCCATGCCCTCGCCTTCGACCCGAGTCTGCCCCTGCCCCGGGTGATCCCCACCCCCGACGGAGACCCGGTGGGAAGTCACGACGGGTATCTGCTCCAGCTCACCGAGCACATCGACGGGGCCGCACCTGTGGAGAGGGATACCCCACCCGGCCTGCGACGCAGTCTGGGCTCCCTCGCCGGCAGACTCAGCATCGCACTCCGTGGCTACGACCATGCGGCACTGCACCGGCTCTTCCCCTGGGACCTGACCAAGCTCCCCCAACTCGCTCCACTTCTGGATCATGTCCCCACTGAACGTCGGTCGGTGCTGGCCGAGGCGTTGGCGACGTTCGAAGCCAGGGTCCTGCCCGCTCTGGGCAGGCTCGGCGGCCAGCCGGTGCACGGCGACCTCCACGACGACAACATCGTGGTCGACCCCGACGACCCGGAGCGGGTGATCGGGCTGTTCGACTTCGGGGACATGAGCTGGGGCCCCAGGGCGATCGAGCTTGCTGTCACCACCACCTATCAGTGCTTTGGCACCGACCCGGCCCAGGCCATGGCGCAGGTCGTCTCCGCCTTCCACGTGGCCGACCCGCTCCACCCCGCCGAGATGGCACTGGTCCCCGGTTTGGTCGCAGGCCGGTGCGTTCAGTCGCTGCTGATGGCAGCCCGTCATCTGGCCACCCATCCCGACAACGCCGAGTACGCCGCCGGGGACGCCGAGAACATGTGGGACACGCTGAACCGGCTACTCGCCGTGGACCAGGAGACGGTGGTCGAGAGGGTGCTCCGGGCGTGCGGCTTCGGGTTCCCCTCCCCCACCGACCCCCTCGCCCTGCGACGAGAGCGACTGGGGCCGACCCTCTCCCTCAGCTATGACAATCCGGTCCACCCCGAGCGGGGCGTAGGGGTGTGGCTGATCGAACACGACGGACGGCGGCTGCTCGACGCCTACAACAACGTGCCCCAGGTGGGCCACGCCCACCCCGAGGTCGTATCCGCCCTCACCGCCCAGGCCCGACGGCTCTCCACCAACACTCGCTACCTGGTCGACGAGGTTGTCGCCTATGC
>JBFYOJ010000025.1:0-7567 GCA_041303885.1 Acidimicrobiia bacterium
ACCCTCATCCTCGGTCGGCCCCAACGGCCGTGACGCCGGTGAACCTCGGGGCGAACAGACGCCGGTCGGCCCGGGCTGCCGCCGCGTGACGAGCTCGTCGCGGGCAGAATCTTGCCGATGAAGATCGCGTTTGTGCTGGGCGGTGGGGGCCGCTGGGGTGCGGTCGAGGTCGGCATGCTCCGGGCGCTCGACGAGGCAGGGATCAAACCCGACCTCGTCCTCGGCACGTCGATCGGCGCATTCAACGGCTCGGTGATCTCCGATCGCCCCGGAGCCGAGGGTGTGGAGAGGCTCGCCGGGCTGTGGATCGAGATCGCCGAGAGCGACGTCCTGCTCGGCAGCAAGTTCGACCGGTTCAAGAACGTAGCCACGCTCAAACCGGCCCTGCACGACACCGGCGAGATGCGGGCGCTTCTCGAGCACGTTCACTCCCCGGACCGACGCATCGAGGATCTCTCCGTGCCCTTCCAGTGCGTTGCCGCCTCGATAGAGCGGGCTGCCGAGCATTGGTTCACCAGTGGCCCTCTGATCGAGGCGCTGCTTGCCTCCTCGGCGGTTCCCGCTCTCTTCCCACCCGTCGAGATACAGGGCGAGCACTTCTATGACGGGGGTCTGGTCAACTCGGTGCCCTTGGCGAGAGCGATCGATCTCGGGGCAACGACGATATATGTGCTCCAGGTGGGCCGCATCGAGTCGCAGTTGCGACCCCCGGAGCGTCTCTACGAAGCTGCACTGATCTCCTTCGAGATCGCCCGCCGCCATCGCTTTACCACAGCAGTCGAGAACCTTCCTGAGGGCATCGTGCTTCATTTGCTGCCCTCGGGCAATCCCGTTGCATTCGACGACACCCGGCAGCTGAAGTGGAGGGACGTCAGCTCGACCAATGACCTGATCGAAGGCGCATACGCGGCTTCGGTCGACTATCTGGAGTCGGCCGGCCGATGAGACTGCCGCCGAAGCCGGTCAGACGCCTCCTCATCGATCCGGCGATAGTCCTCCTGGTGGCATTGGCCTTCGTCTCGCTCCCGGTGTGGATCGTGGTGGCTGCGTTCGTGTCCCGATATGTTCCTGGGAATTGGCGGATTCTCCGTCTGGCATGGTTCCTCTTCCTATATCTCGGAGTCGAGGTGATCGGGTTGGCACTGATGTTCCTCACCTGGGTGACCTCCGGATTCGGGTGGAAGATCCGTTCCCCGTTCTTCACCGAAGCCCATTACCGGCTGTTGGGCTGGATGCTTCGCACCATCGTCAAGTCGGCCCTATTCACCTTCAAGCTGGAGCTCGTGCCGGAAGGGGAGCGCCCCTCCACCTCGGAGAGGGAGCGTTCCCGCGCCATCCTGGTCCTGTCCCGTCACGCCGGACCGGGTGACTCGTTCCTCCTCATGGACGGTCTGGTCAACGGATTCGGTCGTGACCCCAGGATCGTGCTGAAGGAGTTCCTGCAATGGGATCCGGCAGTTGACGTCATTCTCAATCGGCTACCGGTCTCCTTCGTCCCCTTAGGTCGCAAAGGCGGGGATGACCTGATCGATTCCATTGCCGAGCTGGCTCGGACCATGGACAGGGACGACGCGTTCGTCATCTTCCCCGAAGGGGGCAACTACACGGAACGAAGACGGACGAGGGCGATCCAGAAGCTGCGGGAGATCGGGCGACCCGATCTGGCGGAGCGGGCAGAGGGCCTCAAGCAGACCCTTCCGCCTCGATCACGCGGTGTGATGACGGCTCTGGCCACCGCACCCCGGCCCTCGGATGTCTTCTTCATCGGTCATGCCGGGCTCGAAGCCTTCGAGACCGCAGCGGACATATGGCGTGGGATGCCGATGGACACGTCGGTGGCGGTGAAGTTCTGGCATGTCCGCGCCGAGGACATCCCCCCGCCTGAGGAACAGGAGACCTGGCTCTACGACATCTGGGGCGAGATC
Organism: Acidimicrobiia bacterium; assembly: GCA_041303885.1. GTDB lineage: Bacteria > Actinomycetota > Acidimicrobiia > Spongiisociales > ZC4RG35 > JARDZU01. Next base: position 1,926 of record JBFYOJ010000025.1, read on the forward strand.
GATTCTTGGATCGGCTCCGAGCTGGGCAAGACCGGCTGACGGGTCCCACATCCCCCGCCTCGGCCGATTAGCGTCGAAGTGCAATGAAGACTCTTGGAAACGTCCTCTGGTTGTTGCTGTGCGGGATCTGGATGTCGATCGTCTACTTCGTCGCCGGGGTGCTCGGGATGATCTTCATAGTCACGATCCCCCTCGGCCTCCAGGCATTCAAACTGGCCAACTACGTGCTCTGGCCCTTCGGCCGCTCAGTGGTGAAACGGGAGGGGGCGTCCGACTTCTGGTCCCTGGTGGGCAATATCGTGTGGATACTGCTCGAGGGCTGGTGGCTGGCCCTGATCCATGTCGCGATCGGCTTGGTCTTCTTCATCACCATCATCGGGATCCCCTTCGGGGTGGCCAACATGAAGCTGGCACGGCTCGCCCTACTGCCGTTCGGGATGAGGGTCACCGATGAGGTGGTCAGAAGCGAAGAGGCGGTTCTCGTCATCGAGCAGCTCGGCCCGAGCAGTCAGAAGAGCGTGATCGGCCCGACCCCCTAGCTCACCCGCCGCGTGGATCACGGGGCGGATTTGGGCTCCATGAAGGGCATCATCTTGCGCAGCTCCTTGCCGACCTCTTCGATCTGGTGAGCCCGGTTCTTCTCCCGTTGCTCGTAGAGGAAGGGTGCCCCCTCCCGAGCCTGGGCCATCCACTCGTTGGCGAAGGCGCCCGACTGGATCTCGGCCAGGGCTTCCTTCATCGCCTTGCGAGTCTCGTCGGTGACGATCCGGGAGCCACGCGTGTAATCCCCGTACTCGGCCGTGTCGGAGACGGAGTAGCGCATCCAGGAGAGACCCCCCTCGTAGAGCAGGTCGACGATCAGCTTCAACTCGTGCAGGATCTCGAAGTAGGCCGACTCGGGCTGGTACCCCGCCTCCACCAACGTCTCGAAAGATGCCTTGATCAGCTCCGAGATCCCACCGCACAAGATCACCTGCTCACCGAACAGGTCGGTTTCGGTCTCCTCCTTGAAGGTTGTTTCCAGGATGCCGGCCCGGCCGCCACCGATGGCGGAGGCGTAGGACAGCCCGAGATCGCGGGCATTCCCCGAGGCGTCCTGGTGCACGGCGAGGAGGCAGGGAACCCCTGATCCTTGCTCGTAGGTGCGGCGGACCAGGTGCCCCGGCCCTTTCGGGGCGATCATGGCGACGTCGACGTCTTCTGGGGGGACGATCTCACCGAAATGGATGTTGAATCCGTGCGCGAAGAGGAGCGTGTCCCCCGAGTCGAGGTGTGGCTCGATCGACTCGGCATAGATGGCCCCCATCACCTGATCGGGGACGAGCATCATGATCGTGTCGGCCCATTCGGCGGCAGCATCCGGGGTCATAACCGTCAAACCGGCCGCTTCTGCCTCGGCCCAGCTGGCCGAGCCCTCACGCAGGCCAACGATGACCTCGACACCGGATTCCTTGAGATTGAGAGCATGGGCATGACCCTGGCTCCCGTAACCGATGACGGCGACCTTCTTTGCCCGAATCAGATCGAGGTCGCAGTCGGAGTCGTAATAGATCGTTGCCATGACCGGATTGTGGTCGGTTTCGCGTTGTGTCGAAACTCGGCGTCTTAGGATCGTTGCCATGACCGACAAGATCAGATCTCAGGAGGTGACCGAAGGCCCGGCCAAGGCGGCGGCCCGAGCCATGCTGCGGGCGGTGGGGCTGGGCGACGACGACTTCGCAAAGCCACAGGTCGGTGTGGTCTCCGCGGGCAATGAGGTGACTCCCTGCAATCTGACCGGGCCCGAGTTGTCCAAGCACGCGAAAGCCGGTGTGATTGCCGCAGGCGGTGTCGGCTTGACCTTCTCCACCATTGCTGTCTCTGACGGGATATCCATGGGGCACGAGGGGATGCGGGCGTCTCTGGTCTCACGCGAGGTGATCGCAGACTCGGTCGAGCTGGTCATGCACGCCGAGCGATTCGACGCCCTGGTGGCCATCGCCGGCTGTGACAAATCGCTACCCGGGATGCTGATGGCGGCCGCCCGCCTCGATCTTCCGGCCGTGTTCCTCTACGGGGGCTCGAGCCTTCCCGGCCACTACCTCGATCGCGACATCTCAATCGTCGATGTGTTCGAAGGGATAGGGGCCGAATCGGAGGGGAGAATCACCATCGAGGAGCTGATGGCGATCGAGAAGGCGGCTTGCCCGGGCGCAGGGTCGTGCGCCGGCATGTTCACCGCCAACACCATGGCTTCGGTTGGCGAGGCGATCGGGATGTCGTTGCCCGGATCGGCATCGGTCCCGGCCGTCGATCCGCGTCTCGCCGGCTACGCCGAGCGCTCCGGTGAGGCTGTGATGCGGTTGCTCCACAATCGGACCCGCCCCAGGGAAATCATGACCCGCCCTGCTTTCGAGAATGCGATCACCACGGTGATGGCGCTGGGCGGTTCCACCAACGCGGTTCTGCATCTTCTCGCCATCGCGCACGAGGCCGGGGTCGAGCTCGAGCTCGACGACTTCGATCGCATCTCTCGCCACACCCCGCATCTCGGCGACCTCAAGCCCTTTGGCAGGTATCACATGGTCGACCTCGATCGGATCGGGGGCGTGCCGGTGGTGCTTCGCGCCTTGCTCGACGAAGGGCTTCTCAACGCTGATGTGCTCACGGTGACGGGGCAGACCATGGCCGAGAACCTTCGGGACGTCGTGTTCGATCCCAATCAGAATGTGATCGCCGCACCGTCGAGCCCGCTGGCTCCCGAGGGCGGAATCGCTGTCCTACGAGGCAACCTCGCCCCTGGTGGTGCCGTCGTCAAGGTCGCCGGGATCGAGCTGGAGGTTTTCGAAGGACCGGCGCGGGTCTTCGAAGGCGAGCAGGCGGCGCTCGAGGCGCTGTTCGATCATCAGATTCATCACGGAGACGTTGTGGTCATTCGGACCGAGGGCCCGAGAGGTGGGCCTGGGATGAGAGAGATGCTGCAGATCACTGCGGCCATCAAGGGAGCCGGGCTCGGGAAGGACGTGTTGCTCATCACCGACGGCCGGTTCTCCGGGGGGACCACCGGGTTGTGCATCGGCCATGTGGCGCCGGAATCCGAGGTGGGCGGGCCGATCGGGCTGGTCGAGGAAGGCGATCGGGTGAGGGTGGACGTCCCGGCCCGCCGCCTCGACGTGTTGGTCGACAAAGGGGTCCTCGAGCGCCGGGCCGCCGGCTGGGCGCCTCACCCGGTTCGCTATGAGACGGGGGCCCTGGCCAAGTACGCCAAACTGGTGGGTACCGCCGAGACGGGCGCAGTGACCGGCTGACCTCGCATTGTTCGGGCCAAAACGGCTTGTCCCCGCTCGAGAGCCACTAGTTTCATCGGTGTGAGCACCGATTCGGCTCCGGCCGACAAGTCCAATGGGCGCAGGAGCATCTTCAGCCGCGCTGCCCAGGGGGTGAGCGAGCGGGTTCTCGACGCCGTGGACCCGGACATGATCCTCGAGCATGTGGACGTCAACGCCTTGCTCGACCGCATCGACGTCAACGGCTTGCTGGATCGGGTCGAGGTCGACGAACTGTTGGACCGAATCGATGTGAATCGTCTCCTCGAACGGGTCGACATGGACGAATTGCTCGGACGGGCAGACATCGATGCGCTGATGGCTCGCGTCGACGTGAAGGCCCTCGTCGACCGTGCCGGGATACCGGAGATCGTGGCCGAAAGCACCAGCCATCTCACCGGCTCCGCCCTGGACATGTTCCGCAAGCCGATCGTGGGTCTCGACGAGATCACGGTTCGGTTCTTGAACCGGCTGGTCGGACGTGACCCCCGCACCTTCCCGGCCGGCCCGGGGTCGTTGGTCACCTGGGTAGACGAGAGGACCGAGGAGACCGGTGTCCGCACCGGGCGCTACGGAGGCCCGGTGACCAGGCTCATCGCCTTCCTCATCGACAGCCTGATCGTCACCACCGGGTTCACCCTGATCGTGGCCGGCTTCTCCTATCTGGTCGAGTTGGTGACCGCCCGTGAGATTCAGGCGGAGGGTCGGGGCCTGTGGTATGTGATCGGCTTCGTCACCTGGGCGTTCTTCTATCTTTGGATCTCCGTGGCCGTGTTGGGGAAGACACCGGGCAAGACGATCATGGGGGTCCGGGTGGTCAGCGCCGACGGGTCGATCGAGCTTCGCGGCGCACAGGCCTTCTTGCGGGCCCTGACCTATCCGCTCTCGTTTGCCTTCCTCGGGATCGGTCTTCTCGGGATCGTCTTCGGGCGGGAGCGTCGGGCATGGCACGACCACCTGGCGAGGACCGCCGTGGTGTACGACTGGGGGAGCCGAGCCGCCCAAATGCCCACTCCGCTGGCCGCTTGGTTGGAGCGGAGGACTCCAGAGGACTGAGTCAGCGAAACCGGGCAGGATCTGTGGTCTTCGGGTCCACTCCCGCCTCTGCCAGTCCGGGAGGCAGCGAATCGCCGAGGACCTGGTTCGCCAGCAGGGTGCCATAGGCAGGCGAGGTCATGATCCCGGTCCCGCCCTGACCCACCAGCCAGAAGAACCCTGGAGCGGTGGGCTCCTCCCCGATGACAAGATCCCGGTCGGGTGCGAAGGTGCGCAGACCGGTCCACTGGGAGCTCACCGTCCTGATGTCGAGGGTCGTCGCCTGGTTGATCCGCTCGATGGCCAGAGCCACGTCCTCCATCTCCGGCCCGACGTCACCTGGCTCGTCAGGTATCTCCTCGGCCAGGGAACAGAGAAGCTGCACCCCGTCAGGCCGGAAGTAGAACCTGTGGTCGACATCGACCACCATCGGCCACCCGGAGTAGGCCTGATCCCCCGGGACCATGAACGCAGTCCGGCGCATGGGCAGAAGACCCAGCGGCTCGATCCCCGCCATCGAAGCAACCAAGTCCCCCCATGCCCCTGAGGCGTTGACCACGAACCGGCAGTCGATCTGGTCGTCGGGAGTGGACACTCGCCAACCCTGATTCAGCCGGTTGATCCCTGTCACCGGTGACGAGAGGTGGATCTGGGCCCCGTGGCTGCGGGCAATCCGAACGAACGCCTGATGGAGGGCGGCGACATCGATGTCGCGCGCACTCGGCTCGTAGAGCCCTGCCTCGACGTGTCTGGGGCTGAGCTTGGGCACCAGACGCAGCGCTTCGTCCCTGTCGACCAGGCTCGATCCGGCTCCGGATCTCTCCCCTTCGGCCGCGACCTCCTCGAGATGGCCCAACTGATCGGCAGCCGCCACCCACAACGCGCCGCGGTCCGACAACAGCGGCACATCTGTCGAGCCCTCAGGCGGTTGCTCCAGAAACGGCAGGCTGGCGTGTGCCAACGGTCGGGATCCCTCGCCCCCATAGTTGGCGACGAAAAGCGCTGCTGAGCGGCCTGTGGTGTGATAGGCCAAGGATCGCTCCATTTCGAGCAGGGTCACCGGGGCATGAGGGGCAAGATGGGCGGCGGCCGAAGCCCCTGCTATCCCGCCTCCGATCACCACGACTTCGGTCAAGGGGTCACCACGACCCTTCCGATGGCGTTGCGGTTCGCCACCCATCGGAAGGCGTCCACAGCCGAATCCAAGGAAAATGTCTTCTGGACGACGGGTCTGAGGGTCCCGTCGGCGACCCAGCCCATGATCACGTCGTTGTTGGCTGCGCTCTTGGCAGGCTCTTCGAG
>JBFYOJ010000026.1:0-15424 GCA_041303885.1 Acidimicrobiia bacterium
TTCGAACCCAGTATCGCCCACCGCACGCGTTGGGCCAGGTGAACCCAGAGATGGGGAAGCCTGGCCCTTCGTGGTGCCGGGGCCTGCGCCGGGGCCACCAACCGGTGCGGCTCAGCGGGTCCGGTAGCGCGCGTAGGTCAGTCCGCTGTCGAAGGCACGCTCCTCGACCAGCTCGAGATCGAGGCGCACGCCGTCGGGGAAGAACCGCTTGCCGCCGCCGACCACGCTCGTCGTGATGAAGAGGTGGTACTCGTCCACCAGGCCGGCCGCGATCGCCTGGGCTGCGAGGTTGGGGCCGTCGACGCTGAGATCGGAATCGGACTCGACCTTGAGTCGGCGGACCGCGTCCGGGTCGAAGGTCCGCTCGATCCTGGTCTTCGCGCTCGACACCGACTCCAGTCGTGGAGTAGACGACCTTCTCCGCGGCTTTCCAGTCGGCGGCGTACTGCAGGATGTGCGGCGGCACGTCGGGCTCGGTGTCCACGGTCTCCCAGAAGACCATCGTCTCGTACATCCGCCGGCCGTAGAGGTACGTGCCCACGTGGCGGAAGACGTCGCCGATGAAGGTGTGCACCTCCTGGTCCTCGGCCCCCCTGCCGAGGTCGCCCTCCGCTGCCTCGGCGTAGCCGTCGAGCGAGGTGATCATCGAGTAGATGAGCTTGGCCATGTTCGGCTCCTTCAGCTTGTGACGAGTCACACGACTCGCCTCCAGTTGACCCTCTTAATCGTCGCGCTACCTTTCTTGGGCGAGGCTCTGAGCCTGCCCTGCGTGTATGTCGCTCACCCATTCCCATCCGGGCTTGGCCGATGAGCCAATACGCGGGTCGCTGGGATCGTGGCCGTCACGCAAGGCGTGCACGTACGCGCGATCCAGTTCGATCCGTGCGCGCACCTGACCAACTCTGCCGACGGACCCGTGACCTGGGATGACGACATCGACGTCGTCCGCCACGCCCTCGAGCAGCCGCAGCCCAACGAGGTAGTCCTCGATCGGGTCATTGGTCATGTTGAAGTCGTCGAGCATCGGAATGAAGACATCAGAGAGCATGTCGCCGGCGACGAGAACGCCGTGTTCTTCGATGAACAGTGCCGCGTGGCCCTGGGCATGCGCCGGATGCTCGATAATCCGAACTTGAGGGCCATCCCAAGGAAACTGCGCAGCTTCGGCGGGCAGACCGGTGATGAGGCCGAACAGGTCCAGCGGTATCTCGTCGGCGATTTCTGGCGGTAACCCCTCGGCGACGCGGGCTTTCCAGTCCGCGTTAGACAGCAGATCTCGCATATAGGCCGCGCAGCGGGCTGTTCCGTAACGGGGCGCTTCTCCAAGCTCGGCGTGCCAGAGCACGTGGTCCCAATCAGGATGCGTCGAGAAGCCTGCCGCTACGGGCTGGCCCAAATCGCGAAGGTCGTTCGCCAGGCATGCCATTTCGTCGCCTGTTATCCCGGCGTCTATGAGCAATACGCGGGTCCGGCCTTGCACGACAACGGTGTTGTTTTGGAGTAACTCGCTCTGGTGGGTCAGCACACCTTCCGCGACCTGGTTCAGCATGAGGTTCCTTACGCTTGTGTATTGCAGCCGCTCACGCCCGGACGGGTCGTCCCGACCATCCAGTCCTTCGTGGTTCGGACCCGCCACGAAAGCGTCCATTGACATCGTGAAGTGCCAGAGCACTTCTACCTCTGTGGTCTGCGCCTTTGTGTCGTTCATTCGTTGCCTCCTGCCATGTGTCTGTTCGCCAGGGTCACCCTGTCCTGTCCAGCGCGGCCCTCCCTGGCCGCTGGTCATCCGTCAGGCAGAACTTCCTACATGCGTGCCATTTCGTTCTCATTGGTGGTGATGTGTTGTGGTTCATGCGAGCGCCAGGGTGGCAACTGCAATGGTGCAGACCCCGATGCCCGTTCGTTGTCCGGTGTCGATCCGTTCTCTGAGCACGCTGGCTGCGAGCAGTACGGTGATGGCCGGGTAGAGGGAGGCGAGGACTGCGGCGATGCCGAGGCTGGTCGTTTCGGTGGCGACCATGAATGCGAGGGTGCCCGAGGCGCCGAGCACCCCGGACGCGCTGCCCCATCCGACCACGCCGCGGCGGGGGCGCCATGGCTGTCTGAGGCTGATGACGACCACCAAGGTCGCTATCGCGCCCACGAGTTGGTTGGCGGCAAGCGGGAGCAGGCCGGCGTTGTCCGAGATCTGGCCGAGTGCGACGAAAAGGATCCCGAAGCCCGCTCCTGCGGTCGCGCCGTCGATGAGCGCTCCCCGCGTCCCCGCCGGTCGATCAGACGTGGTGTCGCGGGAGACCAACCAGATCCCGGGAAGTGCGGTGAGGACACCGACCCAGACCAGCCAACTGGGACGCTCGCCGATGGCTACGCCCACGAGAACGGGAAGGGCAGCGGCCCCGACCGCCGAGATCGGCGCCACGAGGACCATGCGTCCGCGGGCGAGGCCGCGGAACAGGAAGATGCTGCCGGTGGCCGAGCCGACTCCAGCCAGGAGCGCCCAGGCGAAGTCGGTCGTGACCAGGCTGCCCGGCAGCATCATGCCCGCGACGAGCATGACAAGCCCGCCAGTGGCCTGCCCGACCAGAACGACGTGCCATGAGGAGTGCCGACGCGAACCGGCGCCGCCGATGAAGTCGGCAGCCCCGTACGCCAGAGCCGAAGAGAGTGCCAGGAGAATTCCGGGGTTCATGGCATCGAACGTACGGCTGATGCGGTCCAGTGTGAAGGTCCATTTCCGGACCTGGCGAATGGACCATTTGGTAGCCTGGGGGCATGACGGTGGAATGGGCGGGCGGTGGCCCCGACCTTCTGGTGGCGCTGGATCGGGGTGCCGGTCCGCTGAGGATTCAGATCCAAGACCAGTTGCGGGCAGCCATCCGCGAGCGACGGCTCGGCGCCGGCGAGCGATTGCCGTCGACTCGACGCCTGGCCGAGCTGCTCGGCGTGTCGCGCGGCACGGTCGTCGATGTCTACGAGCAGCTGCTGGCCGAAGGGTACGTTGAGTCGGCGGTCGGCTCAGGGACGCGGGTGGCCGCCATGCCCACCGGCGGGCCCGCTCGGGAAGCGCCCGGCGTCGCTGCGGCCTCGGCCCCATCGTCCGGGCCGGCCGTAGCCGACTTCGAGTATGGCATCCCCGATCTCGCCTCTGTGCCGTTGACCGCCTGGAGTTGGGCGATGTCGGAGGCAACGCGGACCCTTCCGACCGCCGAATTGGGTGACGACGATCCGGCCGGTTCGAGGCACCTCCGAGAGGTTGTCACCGCCTACCACCGCCGCGTTCGGTCGGGCTGCGCAGTCGCCGAGGACGCCGTCGTCGTTTCAGGTTTCCGTCAGGGACTGGCTTTCGCCCTTGCGACGCTGGCACAGCACGGTATCGGTCGCATCGCGCTCGAGGACCCCGGCCCTCGCGAGCACGACGTCATCGCCCGCCGGGCTGGCCTGGACGCGGTGCCGGTTCCCGTCGATGACCACGGCCTCGATGTGGGCCGCCTCCGCGAGACCGGAGCCCGGGCGGTGCTGTTGACACCGGCCCACCAATGCCCCACCGGTGTCGCCCTCAGCTCGTGGCGGCGACGCGATCTGGTGGCCTGGGCGGACGAGGTCGACGGGGTGATCCTCGAGGACGACTACGACGCCGAGTTCCGATACGACCGTCAGCCGGTCGGCTCACTACAGGGCCTCAACCCAGCCCGCGTGATCGCTCTGGGATCGGTCAGCAAGACGCTCGCACCCGCCATTCGGCTGGGCTGGGTACTGGCGCCCGCACGGTTCGTGGCAGGAATCGTCGAAGAGGAGCGGCTCAGCAGTCGCGGCGCCCCCAGCCTGGACCAGGAAGCGCTCGCGCTGCTCATTGAGACGGGTCGATTCGACCGCCACTTGCGACGCGTGCGGGAGATTTACCGTGCACGTCGGGATGTGCTCGCAGCCGAGGTCGAACACGCCTTCGGGCCGGGTCGACTACAGGGGCTGGCGGCCGGCTGCCACGCCCTGCTGCGCCTCCCCGACGGGACCTCCGAACGCGCCGTCGTGGCGGCAGCGGAGACCATGGGCGTGCGGGTCAACGGACTCGACCATTACCGGTTCGTTGCCGCAGACGTCGAAGCAGAGCCGAACCCGCGCCCGCCCGCCCTCGTCCTCGGCTTCGGCAACGTCGGCGAGCACCAGATCAGCCGGGGCATCCGCAAACTCGCCAAAGCTGTGTACCAGGCGGGCAATTTGTGGAGCTGACGGGATTTGAACCCGTGACCCCCTCGTTGCGAAAGATGCGGTCAAAACGCTGTGACCAGGGGCAACGGAGGACGCGGGCAGTCTTGTGGAGCGGCTGTGGGGCGAGCGACGCGAGATGTGGTGAGATGTCAAGCTTGTGCTGTTTCGGTTCATGGTGGACATGTGGCTCCGGTAGGTGCCTGACAGTCTTGGGACGCGGCTCCGGTAGGTGGGCGACAGTGGCTCCGGTACGTGGATGACAGCTCCTGGTTCCAGCCATCTGAGCTTGACCCGCCGGGGTGGACACTCTGTTGTTCCCCCAGTTTCGTGGAGTCAGCTTGCTTGATTCTGGAGTCCCAGGGCGGAGTGGAGTCGTTGTCGGTTGTGGAAACTCTCGGGGTATTCGAAGATGGCGTCGGCCAGTTCGATGCGGACTTGGTGCGAGAAGCCATCTGATCAAAGGTCCCCGGGCTAGATGCTTCCCGAGCTCACTGAACGTCTCAAGATCAACCTGATCGTCATGGGTACCGCGGCCGCGGACTCATCATGGGCAACACTGCCGAGTCGATGATGCGATCAGTCCGCTGCTCGATCCTCAACGGGTTCGTTTCTCCGTATCCGAGTCCAGGGGATAGCCGTCCATCGGCAGGTATTCGACGTTCCTACGAATCTGATGGAGCGGGTCAGTACGGCTGGACAACTGAAGTGGGTGTTACATGAGGGGCCGACCTCAACGTCCACCCAGCTGCGAGTCCGCCGTGATCGCGCCTTGGGTCGTTGCACTATTAGAATCCGCGAGTCCGAGTGGGGAGTACCCGCCTGACGTTGCCGTCAGTACGAGCTTCGGCTCCGGTAGCGTCGACTGCACCCAGCAGTCTGGAGAGACCCTCGGTTGCGCATAAGTCAACCGGAAGGGAATCTACATGCAGTCGAATATTGTCGGTGTCCGAGGAGCCTGGCACACCGCCAACCCCGAAGACGTGGCGGCCACGCTTCGGGTCGACACAGCATCCGGGCTCGATCCGACGTCGGTAGAGGAAGCGCGCAGCCTTCACGGTTCGAACGTGCTTGTCCAGTCCAGAGGCACCTCTCCACTCAAAATCCTCTGGCAGCAGTTCACCGCCACCTTGGTTCTGATCCTGATCGCCGCAGCGGGGTTATCCGCGTATCTGGGTAAGACGCTGGAGGCGGTGGCCATCATGGCGATCGTGGTGCTGTTCGGGCTGCTGGGGTTCTTCCAGGAGTACCGGGCAGAGCGGGCGATTGCTGCTCTCAGGACGATGTCCACCCCTGTCGTCAGGGTGCGACGCGGGGGCCAGGTGGCGGAGATTTCTGCAGAGCAAATCGTGGTCGGCGACGTCGTGCTGCTCGAGGCCGGTTCGGTCGTCCCCGCAGATATGCGCCTGGTGGACGTCGCTGGGCTGCGAATCCAGGAGGCGCCTCTCACCGGCGAGTCCGAGCCGGTGGACAAGAGCGTCGCCATGCTGACTCTTGAAGAAGCGCCGTTGGGCGACCGGGTCAACATGGCCTACATGGGAACCTCGGTGACGTACGGACGTGGGTCCGGGATCGTCACTTCGGTGGGGATGGCCACCGAGCTGGGCAAGGTAGCCGGCCTCATCCAGGGCGTCGAGCAGGAAGCGACTCCGCTGCAGGTTCGTCTGAACTCGGTAGGTCGATCACTGGCCTTCGTTGGGGTGGGTGCGGCAGCGGTCGTCGGCGGAATGGGCCTAGCAGTGGGCGAGCCGATCGAAGATGTGCTGCTCACCGCCATCTCCACAATGGTGGCGGTCGTGCCCGAGGGTCTCCCGGCGGTAGTGACCCTGACCCTGGCCCTCGGCTCGCAGCGGATGCTTAGGCGCAATGCTCTCATTCGCAAACTGCCGGCGGTGGAGACACTCGGGTCGGTCACGGTGATCTGCTCGGACAAGACCGGCACTCTCACACAGAACCGGATGACAGTCACCTGCGTCGACGTGGCAGGCCACCGCACCACTGTCGAGGAACTCGTCGAACGCGGTCACGTATCTCTCGAACCGATCCAGCCGGTCCCCAGCCCGGCGGCCGCGGTGCGTCTCACCCTACTGGGTGCAGCCTTGTGCAACGACGCCAGCATCCAACTCAGACCTGAAGACGGCGAGCAGGTGACAATCGGGGACCCCACCGAGACCGCCCTGCTGGTTGCGGCCGTCCGCTCGGGTCTGAACCTCGAAGACATGTCGAGTCGATTCCCGAGAGTCGGTGAGATTCCATTCGACTCGGACCGGAAGAGGATGACCACCGTCCACGGGCTCTCCGAGCAAGGATGGTCGGGCTTCGACACCCAGTACATCGCCTTCGTTAAGGGTGCTGTCGACGGCCTATTGGAACAGACCTCACGCGTGTGGCTCGACGATCAGCCGATCGACCTCGACGACGGATGGAAGGAACGCATCCTGTCGGCAAACGACGAGCTGGCCGAAGACGGCATGCGGGTACTGGGTGTCGCTATGAAGCCCATTACCGGGTCCGAGGCCGATCAGGGCCTCGAGGAGAACCTCGTGTTCCTCGGATTGATTGGGATAATCGACCCGCCCCGCCAAGAGGTTGCCGATGCGGTAGAACGCTGCCTCACCGCCGGAATCCGGACCGTGATGATCACCGGGGACCATCCGAAGACGGCACTTGCCATCGCCCGCCGGCTTGGCATTCCCGGGAGTGGGGCGTTGACCGGCGCACAGCTCGAGACGATGGACCGTGACGAATTGATAGCTGCCATTGCCGGTGTGTCGGTCTTCGCCCGGGTGTCGCCCGAGCACAAGCTGCGCGTAGTCGACGCCTTCAGTGCCCGCAGCGAAGTGGTAGCGATGACCGGTGACGGGGTCAACGACGCACCCGCCCTGCGGCAGGCCCACATCGGCGTCGCGATGGGCATCACGGGCACCGACGTATCCAAGGAAGCGGCAGACGTGGTGCTGCGCGACGACAACTTCACGACGATCGTCTCCGCCGTAGAAGAGGGCCGGGTCATCTACGACAACCTTCGCCGCTTCATCAGCTACGCGGTCGCCGGGAACATCGGGAAGGTGCTGGTGATGTTGATCTGGCCCCTCCCGTTCATTGCCACCGGCGTAGTGCCGCTCGACCCAGTGGCGCTGCTCCCACTTCAGCTCCTGTGGTTGAACCTGCTGACCGACGGACTGCTGGGCTTAAGTCTCGGCGCGGAACCAGCCGACCGAGATGTGATGAGCCGCAGCCCCGTAGACCCATCATCCGGACTCTTCTCGGAAGGGCTGGGGCGCCACACCATCGCCACCGGACTGTGGATTGGCACGATCGCCCTCGCCGTCGGCTTCTGGTACCACGAAACTGGCGACCCCGCCTGGCAGACGGTCATGTTCACCAGCCTGGCCATGATGCAGGTGGTGCAGGCGTTCGCCGTCCGCTCCCACAACCGGTCGGTGCTCGAGTCCAACCTGTTCGGCAACCGGGTGATGAACGTGATGGTCCCGATGGTGTTGCTTCTACAGGTGATGGCGGTCAACCTCCCTGGGCTATCTGACCGGGTTCTCGGTCTCACTCCCCTGAGCCTCGCCGACTGGGGTGTGGCCCTCCTTGCCGGGATCGTCTTCTTGGCCGGGCCAGAGGTCTGGAAACGCGCCTGGCACCGAAGAACCCGCGAGGCGATGACGCCAACATCAGAAGAGGCCGGTCAGTGACACAACCCAGACTCGCAACACGCAGCGACGATCAAAGGCAACGAGGTGAGATGGTGAAGGATCGTCGTCCAAGGCGCTTCGATCGTCTCGAGGAGTCTGTCCCAGTTTGTCGAAGGAGGCCAAATTGAGTCTTCCGGCCGTTGAGATCGGCCTGCTTGTCATTCTGATATTCGTCAATGCTGTGTTTGCTGGCAGCGAGATCGCTCTCATCTCGCTGCGCGAGGGGCAGCTGGCGAGTCTTGAGAGGCGAAGCAGATCGAGAAAGACTCTCGCTCGCCTTGCCCGGGACCGAACCGATTTCTCTCCACGATCCAGATCGGAATCACCCTTGCTGGGTTTATGGCGTCGGCATTCGCGGCCGTCAGTCTTGCCGAGCCGTTGGTCCCGTATCTCGGGTCTCTGGGCACGGCTGCCGAGCCGGTGGCGGTGGTGTTGGTGACCGGCGTGCTGACCTTCGTCACGTTGGTGGTCGGAGAGTTGGCCCCCAAGCGAGTGGCGATGCAGGGAGCGGAAAGGTGGGGCCTGCTCGTGGCGCGGCCGCTTGACCTACTGGCCAGAGTCGCCCGGCCAATCGTGTGGATGCTGGGCCACACCACCGATTGGGTGGTCAGATTGATGGGTGCTGACCCGTCGGTTCATCGGGATCAAATAACCGAAGAAGAGCTCCGAGACCTGATCGTCACCCGGACCGGCTTCACCGATCAGCAACGGACGATCATCTCAGGAGCGTTCGACATTGGTGAGCGAACCTGCAGAGAGTTCTGGTACCCCGCGCGCGAGTGTTCAGCCTTCCACGCGACCTGAGCGCGTCGGCAGCTCTCAGGATGCTGATCGAGTCAGGGTATTCAGAGCGCCAGTAATCGGAGAGGATCTCGACGACGTCCACGGCGTCACGACGATTCGCTCCCTCTTCGATGTGGAGGGGCCTTTGACCGACCATGCTCAACCGGCACTCGAGCTGCCCGAGTCGGTAACGGTGGTGGACGCCCTGCGAGTCATGCAAAGGGAGAGACAACATCTGGCAGTGGTAGTCAACGAGCACGGTGGCGTCGAGGGGATAGTCACCCTCGAAGATCTCATCGAGGAGCTAGTCGGTGAGATCTATGACGAGACCGACCGCGACATACTCTCCGTGGTCCACGAAGAGGACGGGTCGATCATCGTGCCTGGCTCGTTTCCGGTGCACGATCTTGACGACCTCGACGTCGAGGCTCCCCTGGTGAGTACTCGACTGTCGGCGGTCTGATCCTCGACCAACTTGGCTTCGTCCCACGGGGCGCTGGTGCCCGCATCACGGTCGGAGGAAGGGAATTCGAGGTGCTGGAAGTCGTGGGACGCGAGCCGGTCCACCGCCTCCACGGACGTGCGAGCCCACCAGGGGTACTCGTAGTGGGCGTCGCCCGCCAACCGTTCCAACACCGGAGCGTCGACGCTCTCGCTCCAGTTCTGTCCACGAAGTGTCACTGTTCCAAGACCAGTCGAGGTGCCTCCGAGCTACTCCGCCAAAGCGGTCTGTGTACTCGCGGCATGTCGTTGATGTTCCGTGCCGGCCGAACGAGGACCGACGAGGACGGGGAGCTTGCATCCTCCGACCAGTCGGCTGGTGATGCTGCCAAAGAGGGCTTCGGTCGCTCCACGGCCTCGAGCCCCCACGACGATCATCTCGACTCCGTTGGCGCGCGCATACTCAGCGAGAGCCCTGTCCGCCCGTCCGAAGAGGATCCTGGTCTCCACCACTTCAAGGTCGATGCGCGACGCGGCTTCTTCGAGCATGGTCTGGGCGGCCTGACGCGACTCGAGGCCACCAAAAGACTCCGAGTCGTAGTCGAGGACGGTGGCGATGGTCAGACTCGTCATTAGGGGCCCGAACAGCTCGACCGCAGAGACGAGCGCGGCCGCGGATTCATCAGATCCGTCTAGCCCCACCAGAATGTCAAGTCCCCGCCGCGGCGGAGTAGGAGTGCTCTTCGCCTCCCGCTCGGTCACACCATGAAAGCGAACCCGTTCAACTGCGAGCGGTACGACCAGGGGACCCAGCATCGTCCCCAGCGCAAGCCAGGGATAGAAGTCGAACCCGCGACGTCGCATGAAGAAGGCGACGACCAAACCGGTAACGACCCAGGTTAAGGCGATCACCCACAGATACCTCGTTGTCACGCGACTCCTTCCTGTGTCTTAGTGCTGATTCGGCCAGACGTACCGTTTCACGACGAGAGGCGAAGGTCACTTTCGCCCCGGGCCGTTGCTCCGAGAGAAGAGCCACATCAGAAGACCGGAGGGCGAGATTCCGCAGTTTCACGGCGCTCAACCGGACTCCAGACGCGTGCGCGCGTATCACTAGTAGCGATGTTGTGGAGGTGACGGGATTTGAACCCGTGACCCCCTCGTTACCTGCGAGGTGCTTCGCGGCGTGAATCCTGTTGAGCGGCTGTGGGGCGGCGCAAGACGGGATCGTGAAGAACAACGCAATTGTGGACCCGCAAATATCGCCCTGACCAGGGTGTTTAGTGGAGCTGGGGGGATTTGAACCCCCGACCCCCTTCGTTGCGAAAGATGCGGTCAACACCCTGTGACCAGGGGGAACAGCTCCGGTTGGTGCGCTTGTGGAGCGGCTGTGGGGCGAGCGACGTGATGCAACGTGAGCTGTTGTGACACGTAGATCAACATGCTCAACCCCGTAAGGGACTGCGCTCAAGCCTGATCGAGGCTCACGATCGCACTGTTCTCAGTAGCACAGAAGGGCTCCTCTCTGTCAACCCCGATGGCCTGGGGTGGGCTGGGCCGTCCGCCTGATCAGCTTTCGCCTCGGATTCGCTGAAGCTGGCGTCTTCGCGGTTTGAACTTCTGTGGAACGGGACGATCGTCAGTGCCACTCGAGCACGGCCAGCCACGCAGTCGCGCAGCCCGACATCCACCGGGAGCTAAAGGCTGTCGGCGTCTTGCTGAGGCTGAGCCTCGAACGAGGGTGCCAACCTGCGGTCAGCGCCAACCGAGGCCGGGTGCGACGTACTTCACGATGCTCTCCAGGGCGTGAGCGTTGTACTCGACCCCTAGCTGATTGGGCACGGTGAGCAGGAGCGTGTCGGCGGCTGCGATGGCCTCGTCTTGAGCTAGTTGCTCTATGAGGACGTCCGGCTCGGCTGCATAGGAACGGCCGAATATCGCCCGGGTGTTCTCGTCGATGTACCCGATCTGATCGCTCTCCGGTCTGCCGACTCCGAAGTAGACGCGGTCACGATCGTCAACGAGGGCGAAGATGCTCCTGCTGACAGATACCCGGGGCTCACGAGTGTGGCCGGCTTCCTTCCAGGCTTCCCGATAGACCTCGATCTGCTTGCGCTGTTGAATGTGGAGTGGCTCGCCACTCTCGTCGAATTTCAGGGTTGAGGTCTGCATGTTCATGCCCTTCTGAGCGGCCCAGACCGAGGTGTCGTTCGAACCTGACCCCCACCAGATTCGATCGCGCAGGCCTTCTGAGTGCGGTTCGAGCCGAAGTAGGCCGGGCGGGTTGGGGAACATCGGTCGCGGGTTGGGCTCGGCAAATCCCTTGCCCTCGAGCAACTCCAGGAACACGTCGGTGTGTCTCCGTGCCATGTCGGCGTCGGTCTCGCCCTCAGCCGGCGCGTATCCGAAGTAGCGAAACCCGTCGATCACCTGCTCTGGTGATCCTCGGCTGATCCCCAACTGGAGTCGTCCACCGGCGATCAGGTCGGCCGCCCCGGCATCCTCGACCACGTAGTGAGGGTTCTCGTATCGCATGTCGATGACTGCGGTGCCGATCTCGATCCGGTTCGTTCGTGCGCCGACGGCTGATAGGAGAGGGAAAGGTGAGCCGAGCTGCTGGGCGAAATGATGAACGCGGTAGTAGGCGCCGTCGACACCGAGCTCCTCAGCGGCGACGGCGAGTTCGATCGACTGGAGGAGGGCGTCGGAGGCGGTTCGAACCTGAGAGTGGGTTGAGTCCGACCAGTGGCCGAACGAGAGAAAACCGATCTTCTTCACGATGCGATCAGTTTGGCGCGTTCGGATGGAGTGTCGGTCAGGTCCGGCAGCGACCCATCGACCTCCGGTTTATTGGACCAGCGCTCAACTCCAGTCCGATCGCTGTGAACAAGATCTAGGTGCGACCCAAAGTCACCTCGAGCAAGATTGTCCAGCCAGTGGAGCCAGGGAAAGGTGCGTGCGCATGAGGATGGCATCTCGCTCCTCGTTCGAGACTACCTGTCGCAGTCGACGGCCACCGCCAAAGCTGCGCAGATCTCTTGCATGCGCCCGTCGCCCAACCTGCCGAGACGCACTGTCAGCGTTCCAACCGAAACACTCTCCACCGAGTCGAGATTGACAGCAGACTGAAGGGGGATCGGATCCTCACCGGGCTCCAGGGGCACCTCGCTCGCCAGCCCTCGAATCGTCGTCGTGCATGGAGCAATCAGGGCCCGTCGAAGTCTGGGAATAACCGCGTCCCGAGACAGAACCACGACAGGGCGGCGACTGATCTCCGGCAGCTCGCACCACCACACCTCCCCCCTGGCTGGCAAATCGTTCACGAGGAGGCTGACGCCTCACGAAAGGACGCTAGGTCGCCCCATTCGTCCGCTTCATCGAGGGGACGTTCGTCGTACGCGGCGTATGCGGCGTCGATCTCGGCTTCGCGATGTTTCGCCACCAACGCACTCAGAGCTTCGTCGAGCAGGGCGGCATCGTTGAGTTCCGACCTCAGATTCCGAGCGTTCTCCAGGAGCGACTCGTCAACCGTGGTGCTAACTCGTATGCGTGACATGCCATAACTATGCCACACCAATAGGCGCCTAGACAAGGCTCCTCGAGCTCACGCTAGATGGAAGCACCGGATCCTGTCGGCCCCACATGATGGGCTAGGGCAGGAGGCATCGAGCCAAACAGACCGTTAGCCTACGCTCGCCACCCTAGCTCGGTTTCTATCCGAGACGCTCGCGCGCGCTCAAACCACCCCTTGACAAACAAACAGGCATCGTTATGCGCTGGCTCGCTGTATTGGATCGACGGGCTTACGTGTGGGCGACGACCCATACGGCGATGTAATGAGATGCGAAGGCCGCAACTGTGAACGCGTGAAACACTTCATGGAAGCCAAACAACGTGGGGGAAGGATTCGGTCGTCTGGTGGCATATACAACAGCGCCACTTGTGTAGAGGACGCCACCGATGATGATCAAGATGACTGCAGGAGCGCCGGCACCTTCGATTAGACCAGGCAGAAAGAAGACTGCAATCCAGCCGACGAGCACGTAGAGACTGGTCGTCAACCACCGAGGAGCTGCGGTCCAGAACACTCGGAGCATGACCCCGGCAATGGCTCCGGACCACACGATCAACAGCAGTGTCCGGCCTTGGTCTGGCGGAAGTGCCAGCACCGCGAACGGTGTGTAGGTGCCCGCAATGATCAGATAGATGTTGGCGTGGTCGATGCGCCGCAATACATCCTCGACTGGAGGAGACCAAGAACCACGATGTAAAAGGGCGCTCACTCCGAACAGGAGAATCGCGGTCGTGGCGAACACGGCGGAAGCGATCCGGGCATCCTGGGTGGAAGAAGTGGCAACCAGGAGTCCTCCTGAGAAGAATGCCAGAGGAAGCATTAGTGCATGGAGCCACCCGCGCAATTTCGGTTTCTCACGTGCGCCGACCGCGCGTTCCTCTGTCACCAGGCCGACGAGGCTAGAGGTGTCTCCCACAGCCCACGAAACAGAAATCGGATTACAACACTCCACCCGACTAGAGCCAACACAGTCCGGCGTTCATACGTGCCGATATCGCTCGGTCTCAAATATGTGCGGAAACGTCCGATAACTGATGTGTAGGTGCTGTGACGCGACCGCCGGTAGCGTCACCTGAGAGACTTCGGTGGACTACTGATGGATTGGCTCGTTCCTGTACTCGCGGTGATTGCTGTTCTTGCTGTTGCGCTCTGATATGGAACGTGATCGCGGCCCGCACCTACCGATCACGTCTGGCGAACGGGTACCTCAATCTCGAGTCCGCCGGAAAGCCCCCTCCCCACCCCGATGAAGTCCGAGAGCTAATGGAAGATTTCGACGAATGCGGCTTCGAGCCCCTGACTTCTCATCTGACACGCGATGGCAGGCTGGTCGTACTGCTGTTCAACGAATCGGTGCGATCCATCGGAGAGATTGTCGACTTCACCGATTTCCCGGGCGTCGAGGGCTTCACCGTAGAAGTCACCAGCATTCTCGAAGAGGGCCGAGGCGTGTTGTCTACCTGCAACACGGCTGTGCCATCCATCCACGGTGGTGAGCTGCGCCAAACCTATCCTGGAGCACCACCAGGCGAGCTTGTGAAACACCACCAAGCCGCAATCAAGCTCCTCCGCGACCAAGGTCTGGGCACTCGGCCCATATCAACCGACGAGGCGATCTTGGCGCGACAAGAGTGGTTCGAACTCCAACAGGCGAAAATCCGAACCGCTCCCACCCGAACGGTTGTCGACTGGATCCGAGATGCTCGCAGTGGGTACCCAACGTCGTCCGGCCCGATCGCCGAGAGTGAAACCATGCGAACGAGACTCGACGCCATACTCGAGCGTCGCTAACGGCGCCAACGGACCCAACCCGAGAACGAAGTGCCGTTATGTGCGGCTGCTGGTGGCCTTCTCCGGCGCGTAAGGTCGTAGGGGAGAAAAGGAGGAGCATGCGCGTCGAGGCTTCTACGACCATTGACAGGCCCGTGGCTGATGTTTGGGAGTTCTATGCGGTCAACCACGTTGCAAACCATCCAAGATGGGATGAGACCATCGAGTTGGAAGCTACGTCTGACGGACCGATTGGGGTGGGAACAGTCATCAAACGGCGGGTGAACCGGTTCGGGAACGTCACTGAGGGGACGATGGAGGTGATCGAGTTTGAACCCGAGACCGTGATGCGGGTCAGAACCCAGGACGGGCCGATGAGAATCGACGGGTTTGCTTCGTTCCAGGTCGTCGGAGATGAGGAGACCGAACTCACCATCGGTGGGGAGATACCCGGCATTGACGAGTCGATGGCCGAACAGATCCGAACCATGATGGGAGGAAGCGTTGCCAACATCAAGGCCCTGATCGAATCCGAAACCTGAGGCCCGGACATTGGCATCGGTCCAGTATTTAAGACTTCACTCTGGCGCCGACGGCCAGTCGCATTTCTCAGACGGAGTGTTCCCACTTGGAACGATCGGAGCCGAGCTGGCTGATCCAGTGCTGGGGAGCCCGTTGAGGCGAGTGTCGCACTACGGGTTGAGGGTCGTTCCGTCAGGATGGAAACGTGACTGGGGGTCCACCCTTAGGTGCGGCCTGAGCCGAGGTTAGATTCGACTGGATGGAGGACTCGTTCGTAGCGCCGGGCTTCGAAGTCCCGCATTCGTACGCCTGGTCTGAGTTTCACCTGGAACCGTTGGGCGAGCAACACAACGACCGTGACCACGCTGCATGGATGTCGAGCATCGACCACATCCGATCCACTCCCGGATTCAGTCCACAAGAAGAGCCG
>JBFYOJ010000027.1:0-5232 GCA_041303885.1 Acidimicrobiia bacterium
GTGATCAGACCCTCGCTGGCCAGGTCCCGCATCGCCTCTCTCACCGGGGTGGTGCTGACGTCCAGCTGCGCAGCGATGTCGGTCTGCACCAGACGCGAGCCACCGGGGAGGTCCCCACGCAGGATGGCGGTCCGCAGCACGTCTCGGACCAGGTCGACGGCCGTGATCCGGCGTGACGTCGACGCGTCGAGACGAATGCTGTCTTCCGTTGTCATCAGGCCCCCAACGGTCAGAACGGAGTGAGCGGTCTTGGCGGTCCCGACCGCGTTATGTACTATACCTAATATAGAGAGCATAAGGACGGTTTCCCGTACCGTCATGCACCAGGAGACCATCATCAGCAGGTACGCCAAGGGTCCGTATGCCGTGGATTGGGAGGATCGGTACGACTTCGCCGAGCTCCGCCGCCAACGTGTCGACAAAGCCCGCGCCGCCCTGGAGGCTTCCGAGGCGGACGCGGTGCTGGTGTGGAAGGACGAGAACGTCCGTTATCTCACCTCTCTTCGCGCCCAGCTGATCGCGGGCAAGACCACCTCGCTCAACGGGGCCCTTCTCACCGCCGACTCCGACCCGATCCTGCTCGGCTCCGGCGGCGAGATCGACAAGGCCCGGTTCGGGATGAGCTGGGTTGGCGAGGCCCACGCCGTCCCGATCATGGAACAGCGGGAGCTGGTGGACGGGTTCGTGAGGGACATCCTGACCCCGCTTCTCGAGGGAAGGGGCCTCACGTCGGGGAAGCTCGCAGTGGACCAGGCCAACATCTCGTTCATCCGGTCGATGGCCTCACATTTCCCCGATCTCGAGCTCGTCGACGGCGACACCGTGATGCAGCAAGCACGCTGGATCAAGACCGATCTCGAGGTGGCGGTGATCGAGGAAGCCTGCGCCATCGGTGATTCGGTGACCCAGCGCGCCCTCGATGAGACCCGAGCCGGGCGGCGCGAGCTCGATGTCGCGGCCGACGCCATGCAGACGCTGTTTCAACTGGGCGGTGAGATGGCACACGTCATCACCCCGTTCGTGGCTTCGGGCGAGCACATGTCGCCGCCCCATCGCCTTGCCACCGACAAGATCATCCGCAACCAAGATCTGTGTTTCATCGACATCGGGGCCATGTGGAACGGCTACTTCGCCGACATTGGGCGGACGACGATCGTTGGGCGGCCGTCAAAGGACCAACAGAAGATCTACACCGCCGTTTACGAGGCTCAGATGGCGGGTTTCGACAAGATGCGGCCGGGCAATACCAACCAGGACTGCGCCGATGCGATCATCGCCAAGGTCGGCGAGCATGGGCTCGAGGATCACCTGTTCAGCCTCTTCATCGGTCATGGGATCGGGATGGGCGCCAACGAGCCGCCGTATATCGGAGAGACCCTCCCCGGAGCTACGACCTACGAGTTCCAGCCCAACATGGTGTTCGCAGTCGAGCCACTGGTCTGGGTCCCCAACGTGCGGGGTGGTGGCGGGGTCCGTCTCGAGGACATGGTCTTGATCACGGACGGAGACCCCCATCTCCTCTCCCGGGTGGAGTACGAAGAGCGACTGCTGCTCCAGTAGGCGGCCGTTGCCAACGCGGCCTGGAATCAGAGCCTGTCCAGCACTCGGGTGACGATCATCCGCGCTACCCGGTCGACCGACTCCTGGGTGTTGCCTGCAACGTGGGGGGTGAGGAGCAGGTTGGGCGCGTCGGCGAAGGTCCCGGCCGGGCCCGGGCCCAGCGGCTCCGACGCGAATACATCCAGAGCGGCGCCACCGATCGTGCCGTTGCGCAGCGCTGCAGCGAGGGCGGTTTCGTCGATGGTCCCACCACGTGAGGTGTTGATCACGATTGCCGTGGGCTTCATCAAAGCGATGGCAGAGGCGTCGATGAGGTTCCGCGTCTCATCCGTGAGCGGGGTGTGGACGCTGACGACATCGGAGACCGCCAGCAGTTCCTCGAAGCCCGCTCTCCGGGTGGTCTGCCAGACCGGGTCCGCCTCGGGGACATAGGGGTCATGTGCCGTGATCTCCATTTCGAGGGCAGCCGCGCGGCTGGCGACATGACGTGCAATCGACCCAAGCCCGAGGAGCCCGAGGGTCTTCCCGGAGAGCTCATGGCCGAAGGCGTGACCCTGACGGGGCCACTCCCCGGCGACCATCGACGAGGTCATCCCGTAAACACCACGGACCAACACCAGCATCGCGCCGATCACGTACTCGGCGACCGAGATGGCGTTGGCACCGACGGCCGGGATCACCTCGAGCCCGACCTGCTCACAGGAATCCATGTCGATGTTGTCGAGCCCGACCCCCAGCCGGCCAACCACCCGTAGCTGCCGGGCCGCCGTGATCAACTCCTGGTCGATCCTGGTGCGGTTCCGGATGAAGATCGCATCGGCGTCGGCCACCGCTTCGAGCAGACGCGGTCGATCGCCGTAGAGGTCGGGGTCGTAGACCACCTCACCCGCCCCGCGGAGCAGCTCGAGATAGTCGTCCTGTAAGTACTCCGACACCAACAGCTTGGTCATCGAGCAGTGTCCCTACTTGCCCGACCCGGATACGAGGCCGGCCAC
Source organism: Acidimicrobiia bacterium (assembly GCA_041303885.1). Classification (GTDB taxonomy): domain Bacteria; phylum Actinomycetota; class Acidimicrobiia; order Spongiisociales; family ZC4RG35; genus JARDZU01. The sequence goes on from JBFYOJ010000027.1 coordinate 2,556, forward strand.
GACGTATTTCTCCACCCGGGTGTAAACAAGGACGAAGGGGAGGACGGTGAGCAGGGTGAAGGCCGCCTCGGCCGGGAAGTTGGCCAGACCCTCGATGCCCTGCATCAGGTAGAGCTCGTAGGGAAGGGTCCTCTTGCCCGGGGTGCTGGTGAGGACCAGGACCAGGGTGAACTCGTTCCAGGCCTCCCTGAAGGCGAGAACGCCGATGGTGATCATCGCTGGTGCCGCAAGGGGGGCGACTATGTAGCGGAGCCGGGTCCACAGGCTGGCACCGTCCACGTTGGCTGCCTCTTCGATTTCTTTGGGGATCTGTTGAAAGAAGCCGACCATCAACCACACCGCCAAGGGGAGCAGCATCCCCGTGTAGACGATGATCAGGGTCATCCGCTTGTCGAGCAACCCGGCCGCCACTGCCAGCCGGTAGATCGGGACCATCAGCCCGAGGCTGGGCACCAGTCGCGGCAGAAGCGTGAACAAGAGCAACAGGTGACGGCCGCGAAACCTGAACCTGGCGAAGGCGTAGGCGGCAGGGACGCCGATAACCAGGGTGAGCACGGTGGTGCCGATCCCGACCACGACACTGTTGATGAACGAGGCGGTGAAGCTGTCGCTGGACAGCACTTCCCGATAGGCGTCGAGGGTGGGTTCGGTGGGGATGAGACTGGGCTCGGAGAACACGTCCGCCTTCTCCTTGAACGAGACCGACGTCGTGACCAGGAACGGCAGCACGGTCCAAAGTACGAGAGCGATGAGTGGTATCGCCAACAAGAACTGACGTGTGCCCCGGCGGATGCGGCCGCCGGCCGGCCGCTTCGGCTCTCTGGGTGGTCCCTCGACCGCCTCGGCGGCTGCCGCCGTCGACGAAGCGAGGAGAGGCTCTTCGGCCCGGTGGTCGGTCATTGCTCGTACTCGTAGCGCCGGGCAACACCGATGTAGGCCAGGGTCAGGAGCGCGTTCAGGACGAGGATGAAGGTGGCGATGGCCAGGCCCTGGTTGAACTCGAGGTTCCTGAAGGCGACGGTATACATCTCCATGGCCAGGGTCTGCGTCGCTTTGAGCGGGCCGCCGCCGGTCATCGCCAGTACCACGCCGAGACCGGTGAGAGTGGAGTAGCTGAGCCAGACAATGCTGATCACCAGTTGCGGTGTCAGCAGCGGGATGGTCAACCTCCGCGCCCGGGTCCATCCGGTCGCCCCATCGACCAGGGCAGCGTCGAGATATGACTTGTCGATCGTCATCAGACCGCCGAGGAGGACGAGGATGGTCAGGGGCAGATCGGTCCACACCTGGGTGACGATGACCACGAACATGGCGAGAGCCGGGTCGGCCAGCCACCCCAAGCCTTCGAATCCGAAGAGCTCGATGACCTGGTTGACCATCCCGAACTGGCTGTTGAACAGGAGCCGGAACATGACGGTTGCGGCCACGTTGGAGATGATGTAGGGGGCGACTGTCACCGCTCTGAGGAAGCGGAGCTTGCCGACCACCCGGAATAGGGCGAAGGCGAAGAAGAGCCCGAGCGCCGTTCCCAGGATGAGAGACCCGAAGACGAAGACGGCTGTCCTGTTCAGGGCGTGCCAGAACTCGGGGCCAGAGAACATGTCGACGTAGTTCTGGAAGCCGACGTACTCGAGAGGTGCCCCCAGACTCTCCGCCCGGAACAGGCTCTGCCACACCCCGTAGAGCACAGGGAAGCCGAGGATGGCCGCCACGAGGATGATCGATGGCAGGCTGAAGAGATACGGGATGGCCTTGTTGTGCCCGATCAGGGCATTGCTGCCACCGCCCGTGTCGGGTCGACGGAACCAACGTTTCGCTCTGGTGGCTGTGCCCGCGGTCATCGATCGTCCATTGAGTCCGGCCGGAGGATGGCACACCCACGCTCACCACTGGTGAGCGTGGGTGTGCTGATTGTGGACCGGTGCCCGGTTCGGCCTGGCACCGGTTGTCGGCTCAGGCGGTTGCGTCGAGCAGTGGCTGGTACTCAGCCGCCAACTCCTCGGCGGTCTTGTCGGTGCCGACCACGATCTCGCCGAACATCTGCTCGAGGATCCCTTCGACCTCGCCGGCGTTGGCCCCGGCCGGAGTCGGGGTGCTGCCCAGGTAAGCCGCCTTCAGGTCGTCGGTGAAGAAGGGCCAGATCTCGGTCAGTCGCGGGTCGTCGATCGCCTCGGTCTGCCGCATCGGGACAGAGCCGTTGCCGGCAGCCTCGATGAGGTTGTCGGTCTCCGCGATGTAGCGGAGGATCAATGCGGCCTCTTCGGGATGCTCGGACCCTTCGACGACGGCCCAGGTCCTGGCTGCGGACAACGCCACGCCATCGGCGCCACCGCCAGACCGCGAGAGCGGGACCGGGGTCAGGTTCCACTGATCCGGGTAGACGAAGTCTCCAACCTCGTTGAAGTCCCCGGCTGTGGTGAACCCGTCGAGGATGAGCCCCGCATCACCTGAGATGAAAGCGCCGCGAGCCTCGTCCTCGCCCCAGGCGATGGCTTCCGGTGGGAGCAACTCCTCGGCTGCGGCCTGGAGGAACCAGTTGATCGTGTAGAGCCCACCCTCGGAGGTGAGATCGGGCACCGCCCCCTCGAACGGAGCGCCGGAAGCGGCCAGAACTGTTTTGAGGGTGGTGACCCCGTCACCGGCCCGTGCCTGGACGGTCAACGGGATTCCATCCGGG
>JBFYOJ010000028.1:0-14099 GCA_041303885.1 Acidimicrobiia bacterium
GATATGCCAAGACGAGTCTCATTGTGTGTGTTCCTTTGGGTATGTCGTGAGTGCTTCGGCACCCAGATCCGGATCCTTTAGCTCTGCGACATCGCCACCGTAGCCGGCGATGAAGTAGCGCTTCTCGAGCAGCTCGATGGGCTTGTTGGAGAGGCAGCCCAGGACGACCCGGAACGTGTTGACCAGCTGGTGGTCAGGCGGCGGGCCATCACATGTTTCCGGCAGTCGGACGGCGGTGAAAGTCCCCATTCGCTCGAACAACTGGTCCGATTCGGGTTGGCGTGACGCCCTGAGGGGCTCGAGAGAGTCAGGGCCATGGTCAGCGGTGATGACCACCACAGCGTCGGTCTCGACTTGGTCGACAAAGTCGAGAATCGCCGAGTTCGCGCACTTGACCTGCGCCACGTATCCGGTGCGGCGGTGAGCCAACTCGCTCTGGGAGTCCACTCCGAGATTGATGTAACGGCCATCGAGGGTCGGGTCCAAGCTGGGATGACATCCCTCGTCGAGGAACAGGGGAGGATGGGGAAGCACCAAGTGGAGGAAGAAGAACGTCGGTTCCGGAGAAAAACTCGAACGGAACTGGTCCCAATCCGTGAGTTGGCCGATCCGGGTCAGATTCAGGGCGGTCGTCGGGTCACCTGATGTCGGGTACAGGAACTGTCCTATGGGAGTGCCGGCCAGTAACGAGTCTGCAGTCAGGTCGACAAGCGGGCCAGATAGGCACCGATCGACGGACGAACCGCAGGTATTGAGCCAATGATCGGTGTCGCCGTGGACATAGGTGTATCCGTTTGCCTTCAACACGTCTACCAGCTGGTTGTCACCCGAGATCGAGCGGCGCAAGGCGGCCAGATCAGAGTTGGAGATCTCGTCCGTGTCCTTGATCAGGTAACTCATCTCCAACATCGATGCGATCGAGAAATGCGTCCACGTGTAGTTCGTGTTTGCCGAAGTCGGCACTACGAAGCCTGCCTCCTCCAGGCCCGCGATCGTCTCTGAGTTGTCGAAACCATACAAGGACTCGAGAACATCGGCCCTGGCGTAGCCATCGAGGACGATCAGGACGATGTCCGGTGTCTGCTCCATCGTCGACGTGCTGAACGGGCTCATCACCGACACAACTGGGGGAGGTGTCGCGAGGTGAGATCGGACCGTGACAAGAGTCAATGTGGCGACGATGGTCACGCTGACCGCCAAGACCGCCACCCTGAAGACCCTGTTCTCGGCGAATCTGGCAACCGCAGCCAGGCACGCGACCAAGACCAGCCCCGAAGTAAGCCAATGAGGCAGCGGCCCGATGGCACCCAATCCGTTCCAGTGCCAGAAGAGGAGCAGACCGACAGAGATCCACGCCAGCGCCTTCCAACCTGATCCTGACCAGGCCTTGACGAGAAGATAGAGCGATGTCGACACGATGGTCACGATGAGTCCCAGCGTCAGGGCCGATTCCACTCCGACCAGAGCCCGTTGTGGGCCGGTGAGGGCACTGAGCGGAACATGGAAAGAGAGTGCAGTCAGCTGTGCCACCGCGAGAATGAACAGCGGTTGTGTCACCGGGATCGGAATCGTCGCCGCAGGGCGCTTATTGGTCGACAGCATCGGGATCCTCGAGGGGGATTATTGAGCCGCCGTAGCTGGCAGCTCGGTATCGTGCGTCGAGCGGTGTCAGCTCCCGGGTGTCGAAGATGCATCCGAACACGATCCGGAACAAGTTGACCAGCTGCAAGTTGGGGTCGGCGGGGGTCTGACACCCGGCGGGAAGCCGCAACGCCGTGAATGTCGCCATTCTCTCCCGGACTTGATCGTGAGACCAACTCAGCGGATTGGCTTCGAGGATGCCGTGTGAGTCTGGGCCGTGATCGGCCGTGACAACCACCAGCTCGTCGCCGTTGAGCTGGGTTAAGAAGGCACGGAGCGCCGAGTTGGCGCACTCGACTTGCTCCACATATGCCTGTCTTCGTTGCTCTATGAGCTCTGAAGACATGACATTCGAGCCCAGGAACTGGCCGCTCAGGTCAGGATCCAACCGCGGCTCGCAATCTTGATCGAGGAAGAGCGGAGGGTGCGGCAGGCCGAGATGAAGATAGGTGAAGGTCGGTCCCTCCCCGAATCCGGCGGACAAGGATCTCCATTCGCGGAGCTGGTTGACCCGGGTCCGGTTGAGGGCGGTGGTCGGGTCCCCGGATCCCGGATAGAGCAGGTCTCCGACAGGAGTCGTGGCAAGAAGTGTGTAAGCGGTTTGGTCGATTGCAGGTCCTGGCAGGCAAATGTCGGCTTCTCTGGTGCAATCGTTGAGCCAGTTGTCGGCCGCACCGTGGACATAGGTGTAACCAGCGCTCTTGAGTGTCTTGACCACCGGGTTTGCGCCGGAGACCATTGACTGGAGCGCATGTAGGTCTGAGTTCTCGATCCAATCGACCGACTCATCGAGATAACTCATGTTGAGGATGGACGGAATCGAGAAGTGGGTCATGGTGTAGTTGGCGTTGGCCGATTCGGGGATCACGAAGCCAGCCGCTTCGAGCTCATCGATGAACGGCTGGTTGTCGAACGAGAAGTCCTCGGCGAGCACATCGGCACGGGCATAGGCGTCCATGACCAAGAAGATCACGTCCGGTGTCCTGACAGGCGCTCCCAAGGAAGGCGCCGGAGTCGTAGTCACCGATGGAGGGGCAGCGTTGGCTGCTTCGACGCCGACCAACAACAGCATGGTCAACGGGAGCGTGACACTCACCGCGAGGAGACCACGTCGAAACAGCTGGCGCTCAGCAAACCGACCGGCGGCGACCAGCACAATCGCCGAGACAGCCAACGATGCCAGGGTCGAGACAACGACGCTCTGCGAGTGCCAAGCCCCCCATTGCCAGAAAAGGACCAACCCGGCGGAGACCCATGCCAGCGCCTTCCAAGGGGACCCCGTCGCGCGTCCAATTAGGAAATAGACGAGAAGGGCGAGCAGCGTCACGGCAGCTCCGACGGCCAACGCGGGGACGGGCTCGGCCAGGGCGCGTTGCGAACCGGAAAGGCGGCTGAGCGGAACGAAGCAGGCCAGGCCGCCCAGCTGCAAACCAGCCCACCACAATGGTGGCCGAATGAGGGGTGGCGAATCGCGGTGGAGATCTGTCTGCACGGTTGACAGAGACATCGACCTGTCATCTTGTCAATGAAGGGAAAGGTGGGCAATGGGCCGTCCGACCCTCCATTCGGTGATCGCAACGTACGCGGGTTGACCCGCCGACGGCTCTAACCTCGACGACGATGCAACTGGATCCGGTCCAAGACACCACCACACTGAAGCGCCCGCTGGTCTATGTGGCGATGAGCGCCGACATCCTTCACCCGGGCCACATCAACATCATCGAAGAGGCGAGAAGACGAGGCGCCGTTGTGGTCGGGCTCCTCACCGACCAGGCCATCGCCTCCTACAAGCGCGTTCCCCTGATGACCTATGAGGAGCGCAAGGCGGTGGTGGAGCAGATCCGGGGCGTTGAGAAGGTGATACCCCAAACCACGCTCGACTACGTGCCCAACCTCGAACAACTTCAACCGGAGTTCGTGGTCCACGGGGACGACTGGAAAGAGGGGGTCCAGGCGCAGATCCGTCAGAGGGTGATCGAAGCTCTCGAAGGCTGGGGTGGTGAGCTGGTCGAGCCCAGCTACACACCGGGAATCTCATCGACGAGGGTGCAGAAGACGCTGGTCGAGATCGGCACGACTCCGGAGATTCGCCGTCGCCAGCTCAAGCGTCTGCTCGCCGTGAAACCTCTGGTCCGGGTCATCGAGGCCCACAACGGCCTCTCCGGGTTGGTCGTCGAACACACTTCGGTGGAGGGCGCGTCGGGTCGATCGGAGTCGTTCGACGGGATGTGGCTGTCCAGTCTCACCGACTCGACGATAAAGGGCCGGCCGGACACCGAGTATGTCGATCTGACCTCCAGGATGACGACCATTCAGGAGATCCTCGAGGTCACCACCAAGCCGATCATCTATGACGGTGACACCGGAGGCATGCCCGACCATTTCGCGCTCAAAGTGAAGACACTCGAACGCCTCGGCGTGTCGGCGGTCGTGATCGAAGACAAGGTCGGGGCGAAGAAGAATTCACTGTTCGGCGACGAGGTGGATCAGACCCAGGACGATCCGGTCGCCTTCGCCGAGAAGATCTCTATGGGCAAGGCTGCCCAGGCAACCGATGATTTCCAAATCTATGCACGCATCGAATCTCTGATCCTCGGCAAAGGGGTGGCTGATGCCATCCAACGCGGTGAGATCTACCTCGAGGGGGGCGCCGACGGTCTACTGATTCATGCCAGGGACAAGGACCCGACTCTGTTGTACGAGGTCCTGGAGAAGTTCAGGGAGCGGACACCTCTCATCGTGGTTCCCACCGGGTACAGCCAGGTCACCGAGGACGAGTTGACGGAGCGGGGCGCCAACGTCGTCATCTATGCGAATCATCTGCTCAGGGCCGCCTACCCGGCCATGAAGTCGGCAGCCGAGTCGATCCTCACCCACGGGCGAGCATTCGAGGCCGACCAGACCGGTCTGCCGATCTCGGTGGCCCTGGAGTTGATTCCGGGAAACCGATGATCGACCCGGTTGCAGCCCTCGACGCCCTGTCGCGTGCCGGGGTCGACTTCTTCAGCGGGGTACCCGACTCGCTGCTGAAGGAGTTCAACGCTTGTGTCATGGACAGATGGAGCCCCGACCGTCACGTCGTGGCGCCGAACGAAGGAAGCGCCGTAGCCTTGGCCGCCGGCCACTACCTGGCCACTGGGCGACCCGGTCTGGTCTATCTGCAGAACTCCGGGCTCGGGAACGCGGTCAACCCCTTGGTCTCGCTCAGCTCACCGGAGGTCTATGGCCTTCCAATGGTCCTCATGATCGGTTGGCGGGGTGAGCCGGAGACACCCGATGAGCCGCAACACAGACACCAGGGCCGGATCACGCCTGCACTTCTCGAGCTGTTGGATGTCCCTGTAAGTCTGCTCACTGCCGACCTGACCGACTGGGAGCAGGCGATCGTCGGGACTGTCCGGACAGCTCTCGAGGAGTCACGCCCGACGGCTCTCCTCGTCTCGGCCGGGACCTTCGCCAGCTACTCCGGTGTGCCGGCAGAGATCAATGACTCGCTGCCATTGAGAATGGAAGCGATGGGCACGATTCTGGACGCCCTGGCACCCGAGACCTTCTTTGTTGCCACCACCGGGTACACGGCCCGGGAGCTGGCAGCCCTGAGGAGTGCCCGAGCTGAGCCAGGTGATCGCGATTTCCTGGTCGTTGGGTCGATGGGCCACGCCTTGTCCATTGCCTTTGGAATGGCGATCTCCCGTCCGGATATCACCGTGGTCTGCCTCGATGGTGATGGTTCTCTGGCCATGCACATGGGGTCGATGACAGTGGTTGGTCAGCGTCATCCCGCGAATCTCGGTCACCTCGTCTTCAACAACGGAGTGCACGAGTCGGTGGGAGGTCAGCCCAGTGCCTTGGGCCAGGCAGACCCGGTCGGGGTGGCGAAGGCAACCGGCTACAGGAGCGCCAGCTCGTGCCGCAGTCTCGACGAGCTGGGCGCCCTGATCGCGGAGTCGATTGAAACAGGCGGGCCGTGGTTCATCGAAGTCGAGGTCAGGCAGGGGACGATGCCGGGCCTGCCTCGGCCCGAGGACTTTGCAGCCCGGGTGAGACGGTTCAGAGAGGTCCTGGAGAGTTGAGCGAAGTCGTGTTCGGTGACGGCGTCGTGGATCGTCTCGGTGACGTTCTCCCCGGGTTTCCTGATCCCGTTCTCGTCGTCAGTGGTGAGCACTCATATGGCCGGAGTGGCGCCGAACAGCGAATCGAACGGCACCTGAAGGATCGAGTGTGGGACCACTTCGTGGTCCGAGCGCGTCTCCCCGGGCTCGAATCGGCGCGGGAGGCGGTGCATGGGGCACGCACACCCGGGGTAATCGTGGCCGTCGGAGGGGGAGCCGTGATCGACACCGGCAAATTGATCGCCCTCGCATTCAGGAATGGAGCCGGGGACGACCTCTTGATGTCGCCTGCGGAGCATCCTGCGGTCGAGATCATCGCGATCCCCACCACTGCCGGATCGGGCTCGGAGAGGACTCCTTTTGCAGTCGCATACCGGGGCAGTTCCAAGTACTCAGTGTCGCATCCGAGTCTGCTTCCGAGGTTCGCGATCGTGGACCCGACACTCACGTATTCGTTGTCTCCCGGGCCCACCGCTGCCTCCGGTCTGGATGTGATCTCGCACGCTTTCGAATCCGCCTGGGCCGGTTCGGCCACCGAGACTTCGATCAGACTCTCCTACGAGGCACTCGAGCTCGCATGGCCGTCGATCCTCGATTGTGTGACGAAACCAGACCCTGAGAGCAGACACGCGATGGCGAAGGCGAGCACACTGGCAGGCGCGGCCATAGCGATCGCCAAGACGACGGCCTCCCACGCCCTCTCGTATTACCTGACCGCAGTTCATCAGGTTCCACATGGGGTGGCGGCGGCGATGACTCTCGGCGTGGTCCTGGTGTTCAATGCGGGCGTTGATGAGTTCACCATTTCAGGTGTGCGAGGCGCCGCTGAGATACGCGAGACGATCGGTTCTTTGTGCGGGTCGATCGGCGCGGACGATCCGCCGACTGCCATGATGGTCATCGAGGACTTGTTGAGATCGCTCGGCATGCCGACACGGTTGGCAGAGGTTGGCGTGAGCGGGTCGGATCTGCTTGCCATGGTCGACTCGGTCAATACGGAACGTCTCTCGAACAACCCCCGCTCTGCCACGCGAGAGGAACTCGTTGAGATCTTGACTCGGGTGGCGTGATGAGAGGGGGCCGATGAAGAGGTCTTTACGTGGGGCGCGGCTGGCGATGAGGGAATCGGCGACGCTCGGGGATCTGCTGTCGATGAAGCCGTCCGAGCGTCCGGTCGTCTTCTACGCGGAAGACTCATTCACATACGTTCAGTTGCGCGGTTACGCCGAGCAGCTCCTGTCCCAACACGCAATCCCGATCCGATATATCACTTCGGATCCAGATGATCCGTTGTTCGCCGCCGCGCCCTCCGGCATGACCGTCCACTATATGGATCGCCAACTCTCGCGCCTGATGGCGGGTTTGAACTCGGGTCTGGTTGTCCTCACCATGCCCGACCTGGGTGCCTTCCACGTGCCCGTCCCAACCGGTGCCAAGACGTTGTACTTCTTCCATTCGTTGAACAGCGCCCATACTTCATATCGCTCCGGGGCCTTCGACCATTACGACCATTTCGCCTGCACCGGACCGCACCATGTGGCCGAGCTGACGGCGATCCGGTCTGGACGCTGTCTGCCTGCCGCCGGGCTTCACGCGGTCGGGTACCACAAACTCGATGTGATCGCCGACGAGTACTCCAGGTTCGAGCGCGTCGACGCTGGAGCGACCGTTGTCCTTGCACCTTCCTGGGCGCCACAGAATCTCCTCGAGGCTCACGGCTCCGAGGTGATCGGCGCGCTTCGTGAGCGCGGCCTCGTGGTAATAGTCAGACCGCATCCCCAGTTCTTTCACTCCCTGTACCCGGAGGGGCGCGCCGTGGTGGAGGAGCTCACCCGGAGGTACGCCGGGGACGGTGGGGTGATATTCGAGTTGTCGATCGCCAACCAGGAATCGTTCTACGCATCGGACCTCATGATCAGTGACTGGTCGGGCGCGGCCTTCGAGTATGCGCTGGGAACCAGAAGACCTGTCCTGTTCGTGGATACTCCCCAGAAGATCTTCAACGCCGACTGGTCCCTTTACGGGGTTCCCGCGTTCGAGGCCGACATGCGGGCGCGGGTCGGGAGAATCGTCGCAACAGCAGATATTGCGTCAATCGGATCCCTTGCCAGGTCGATGATTGAAGAGACAGGCCCCACAGCCGCACATCTTTCTGATATGAGATCGAAACTCACTTTCAATCCTGGCTCCAGCGCCACGGTCGGCGCCGATCTGATAGCCGAACTGGTGTCTTGACACGGCGAACATATCGACCGCCTCGCTCTGATGATTTGTCGCTGATCGGTCAGGTCGCGATCCTCGGCGCCGCCTCGGCCCACCCATCGCTTTCACTCTGGACCAGCAACCGTCTGGAGTTCCCGCACCCGATCCGTCTAGTCCTGATCAGCGGGAGTGTGTGGTTGGTTTCCTTTGCTCTGTCGGCACTCGCGTTCAGGCTCGGGGCGACCAGGTGGGCAGCCACCGGGGGTGGCGTCGTGTGGGCGTTGACGATCGGAATGGGCGGCGCAATGGCGGGACGGGTCGGGCTGAACATGACCCTGGCTGGCGGTGCCGCCCTGGGTGCCCTCGTGGTGGTCCTCATGAACCGACTCGCTGAGAACATGGCGGCCCAGTTTCCGGTTGTCATCCTGGCCTTCGTCCTCGGAGTAGGACCGATCGGACCGTACGCGGTCGACGTTTTCGGCCACACCTCCCCAACCACCCTCCAGAGTCCCCAGACGGACTTCACGACAACGCTCGACGTGCGACCCGACATCTACGTCATCGTCGTCGATGGTTTCGTAGGCATCGACGGCTCCAGGGAGGTGTTCGCTCAGGCGGTGCCTCCCTGGGTGGAGGAATTGAGAGGCCAAGGCTTTGAAGTGCCGGCGTCAGGATGGGCGAGCTATCCCATAACCATCGCTTCGATACCGAGTCTGTTCGACATGGACTACTCGATCGAAGCCGGGGTGAACGGAGATCGCGCCGTGATCTCGGCTCTCCTCGACAAACTCGGTGGCGCCAATCGGCTCGTCTCCACCCTCAATGTCAACGGGTATCACACGGTGATGGTCGAAGCCGGATGGTCCTGGTCGCATTGTGGCCCTGCCTATGACGAGTGCGTGGCGAGTGCCTTCTTGGACGAGGGAACCTTCGCGGTCGTGCGTCGAAGCATCGTGGGCCCGATGGTTGTCGATCGGATGGCGCACCCATTCACCGTGGGGGCCAAACACGCGATGGACTGGCTTCTCAGAGACGCCCGGGCGGATCGAACCGGCTCAGAGCCACGATTCGTGTTCGGCCACGTCATGGCGCCTCATCCACCGTTCTTTCTCACCGATGATTGCTCCGTCGAGAATGAGATGGAACGGGCCGGTGGGCGTCTCGACAACAGATTCACCGACCTCTCGCGTCGAAAAGACCTCTATTTGAATCAAGCTGAGTGCGTTGCAGACTTCATAGTCGAGTTTGCCGTTGCGACGGACCCCAACGACGTTGTTGTGGTGATCTCAGACCATGGCTCCGATTCCCGTGACCAGTTGCTCCGACCAGGATCGCAGTGGACGTTGGATGACATCTACGAGCGCTTGTCGGTCCTCATGGCCGTGCGGACCCCTTCGGACTGTGATCTTGGGGACACCGTGGTGATTCCCGACCTGATGAGGGCGGTATTGGCCTGCTTGGGTCACGGAGCCGCACCAACCCCACCGATCGAGCCCAGGATGTTCTCCGGAACCTTGAGACTCGACGGGGAGCCCAATCATCTCGAGGAACTGGAGCCGGGGGAAGTGGATTCCATACTGTCGGCGACCATGGACGGTTGAATCTTGCCCAGAGTTCAAGTGGGGGATGCGAAACCCGATATCTTCCTCTCGTGGCGAAGCTCTCCGTACTCATGCCGGTCTATAACGAGTCGCGCACATTGCGGACAATCGTCGAGCGCGTGCTGGCATCGCCTGTCGAGATGGAGATCGAGCTCGTTTGCGTAGACGATTGTTCGAAGGACGACTCCCTCCAGATTCTCGAAGAGCTTGCGGCAGGCGACCCGCGGATCAAGGTGATCGCCCAGCCGGTGAACATGGGGAAGGGCATGGCGATTCGAACCGCCATCAACCACATGACCGGAGACATCGGGATCATCCAGGATGCCGACCTCGAGTATGAGCCCGAGGAGTACCCCAAGGTTCTCAGACCGATCCTCGAAGGCAAGGCAGACGCCGTGTATGGCTCCCGGTTCGCCGCGAGCGAGGTGCGAAGGGTGCTGTTCTACTGGCACGCCCTCGGTAACAAGATGCTGACAGCATTCTCGAATATGGCGAACGACCTCAACCTGACCGACATGGAGACCTGTTACAAGGCGGTCCGGGGCGACATACTCAAGCGCCTCCGGCTCACCTCGGACCGGTTCGGGTTGGAGCCTGAGATCACGGCCCGCCTTGCGCAATGGGGAGCACGGATCTACGAGGTGCCGATCAGTTATCACGGCAGGACGTACGCCGAGGGCAAGAACATCGGCTGGCGCGACGGAGTGGAGGCGCTCTGGTTGATCTTCAGGTTCCGGTTCCTCGATACCCGTGCGACAAATGAGGACTCTGTCGTCACGCGTCAAGCGCTGGGTAGGGCGCCGAGGTTTCGGCGATGGATACTGGAGCAGTTCGGATCCGATCTCGGACAGGCCGTTCTCGAGGTCAACGCGGGCCCAGGTCACACCACTTCACATCTCCTCGACCGAGGACGGTTGGTCGTGACCGACACCGAGCCGGTCCACGTCGAGTCTCTTCAACGGAGGTTTGGCCACCTCGAGAACGTCGAAGTGATCCGGGCGGACTTCGATTCCGATGGCGTGTCGTTCCAGGGACTGGACACCGCGCTGGTGTTCGACGGTCTGCAGCGCTCGCCTGAGCCGAAACAGCTTCTGGCAGCCGTAGCCGGATCAGTGGACCCGGGGGGCAGGATCTTGATCCAGGTTCCCGCAGGAACGTCCCTGTTCGGCGCGACCGACGAAGCGGCGGGCCACCTGCGACGCTTCGATCGGGGCGATGTGGAAGACCTGGTTCGGTCGGCCGGGCTGGAGCTGGTTTCTTTGGTGCCATTCAATCGGCTCGGCGCTATCGGCTGGCGGCTCCACCACGCGATCGGTGCGGGGAGGATCTCGGCTGCCGAGGCGAGGAGCTTCGATCTGCTGGTTCCGCTGGCAAAGAAGGCGGATGCGCTCGGCATCGGCTCTGGCCTCAGCTGGCTCGCAGTGGCCAGAGTCCCGTGATTCGTCGTCGGTGGTATTCAGCTAGGCACCGAATCGTCCGATGTAGTTGGTCGCGTTACGGGTTTTCGACAGCCGCGGTTACACCTGCGAGAAAGTTGGTTTGACATGGTCTTTGGTTATCTAGATGCCGGAACCGGCAGTCTCCTCGTGCAACTCCTGGTCGGTGGGATTGCCGGCCTGGCCACCTTCGTCAAGTTTCGGTGGGGGACTGTCAAAGGCTGGTTTTCGAAGGGCGAGAACACCGAGCAGTGACCGAATCTCATCTGGCCATGGCCGGATGATGCAGCCGGCAATCCGGGAGGTGTTGCCTTGGTGAGTGTCGAGATCTGTGACACCTGGGTGATCTGACAGATGGCGGGCGACGACAAAACCCCGCTGAGGCTCGAGGACCTCTGGCTACTGGTCGTGTTCATTGGCTTCGGCCCGGCGATGGTGTTGGTCAACAACCCAGAGGGACCGCCGCCCTGGACGGCGCTCCTCTTCGTGCTGATCGTTGTAGGGGTGTCGCTGTTGCTCCGGGCCGCCCTCTCCAGACTCGGTCTCGACGGTCGCGGCTTGACCTATGCGTTGGCGATCGGCGGTTTCGCAGCACTGAACCTGGGACTTCTTCTCGAATCGGTCTCTCGTTCACTGGTGCTACTCCAAGTGGCATTGATAGGAGTGCTCGCCTACCGGCTGCGCGATGTGCGAGCGTTTCGGTTCCTGGTGACCTGGGCATGTCTCGCCTTGACTGTGGGGCCGGTGGTGCTCGTGGTGCAGGACCGCTTTTCAGGTTCGGAGCCGGTTGCTATCGGGGAGTCGGAGGACCTGCCGGCATTCGATGTGAAACCGGATGTGGTCGTCTTGGTAGCGGATGGCTACGGCAGCGAAGATGTCCTCTCCGAGTTCTACGGCTTCGATAACAGCCACCTGCGCGGTGAGTTGGCCACTCTGCAGATGCCGATGAACCCTGCGATGAAGTCAAACTACGGGCGCACCAAGTTCTCCGTAGCTTCGTTCTTGGACCTTGGCTACATCCCCGACGGGACCCCGATCACCAGTGCTGTCGAATCCGGCCTGGTGGCGACGATGGGTGGTAAGAATCGGATGACGGAGACGTTGATGGCCAACGGTTATCGAACGGTCTACTTCGAGTCGGGATGGCTCGGGGCCCGCTGCGGCGACGAGATCGACGTCTGCGTGGGTGGTCCGTGGCCCGACGAAACCTATTACGACATCGCACATCGGTCGGTGTTCCGTGATCTTCCCGGCTTCGAGCACGGGATTTCGTTCTCCCGCGGAGCACAGCATGCGATGGCTGCGTTGGAGGAGAATCTCGAGGGTTATCTACAGGACGATCAACCCGACTTCGTGTTCGTGCACCTTCTCGCCCCTCATCCGCCCTTCTTCCTGACCGAGTCGTGCGAGATGGAACCCTCGATCCCCCTCGCCGGATTCGCCGTCTCGTTCCCGAACTCTACCGATGCCGCAGCCGCGCTCCGCTCCGACGCCTACATAGACCAGATCGAGTGTGTCAACGACCTGCTGATACGGACGGCTGAAGCGATCTCGGACTCCGGTGCAATCGGGTTGTTCCTCGGGGATCATGGGCCTGACCGATTGGGACAGCTTTTCGACCCCGCCGATGGTTGGACGGATGAACAGAGAAGCGAACGCCTCGGAATCCTCTTCGCCGCTCATCACCCCGGGTGTGATTACAGCTCGGTCACCAGCCTGGTCAACGCCGGCAGGCACCTGCTTGCATGTCTCAGCGGCACGGAACTCGAACCTTTGCCAGATCGCTTCTTCGACATCGACAAGACGGTGAGAATCCCCGTCATGGTGGAGATCGCCCCCCCGTCGGAGGGACTGCAGTGAGCCGATTGTCGCCTTCGGTCCGTCTGGTAGCAGTGGCTCTCCTCCTCGCCGTTGCCGCCAGTCTTCGGCTTCTTTCGGTCTCCGACTGGGATCCGACCGCCTTCACGGCGTTTGGTGAGGATGCAGTCGAGATCACCGAGTACGCCGAGACGAAGCTCGGCCGGGAGGTCAAGACAAGGATCCTCCAGGGTCACGACGGCAAGTACTTCTTTGTGCAGGCCAACGACCCGTTGGTTCTCGAACCCGAGGAGAACGCGACTGTTATCGACCGGGCCCTGTATCGCAGCCAACGGATGTTCTATCCCCTCCTTGCCGGGGGCGCTGGTCTGTTCTCGGCACAGGTCATCGTGTGGACCCTGATCCTGATCAACATCGTCGGTCTCGCCGTCGGATCGTGGGCAGTCGGCCAGATCGCGGTCAGACACGGGCTCTCTGCCTGGTGGGGCCTTGGCTTCGTGGTCAACGTCGGTCTGCTCTCCGAGCTCTACATCGACGGTGCGGGGATCCTCGCATTCGCCCTGGTCTGCCTGGGAGCGCTTGCGTTGGAGGACGGCCGGCCCGGTTGGGCGGCAGCGGCCTTCGCCGCCGGCGCCCTGACCCGCGAGGTGATGCTCGCCTTCGTCGGCTTCGTCGCCCTCTTCTGGCTGATCCGGCGCAGGAAGATCCCCTGGCTGGTCGCCCTCCCCGCCGCGCTCGCCGTCCTGGTGTGGGGAATCTATCTGAGACTCCGGATCGTCCCCGAGCCCGACGTGAACCAGGTGCAGGAGATCACGCTGATCCCGTTCTCGGGGTTCATCGAGGCAGTCACCAATGGGATGTCAGGGATCGGGGATTTCCTGCTGATGTTCATCGTTATGTGCCTGATCGTCTTGGTGCCATTGCGTGCCTGGAAGTCGGACGTCTACCTCACCTGGGGCGCGGTCGGCTTCGCGGTCCTGGCGCCCTTCCTGACCGTGTTCGTCTGGCAGAAGTCGTTCGACATCTCCCGCGCCCTCGCTCCTCTGGTCACCGCATTCCTCATCGAGTTCGCATTGGCCCGAAAGCGCTCCCGCGAGCCCGTTCTCGCCAGTTGACCGAACAAGTGTTCGTCCTTGAATTGGATTACACTGGTGTGACTCAGGCGACCACCAGGCGGAGCGTTGTCCACCGACTCGATCCTCATCAGGGGCGCCCGTGAGCACAACCTGAAGAATCTCACGGTCGAACTGCCCCGCAACAAGCTCATCGTGTTCACCGGCCTCTCCGGC
>JBFYOJ010000029.1:0-2773 GCA_041303885.1 Acidimicrobiia bacterium
CTCCTTCTCTTCGACGGGCACCACGGGCAGGGTGCTCCTCGCCACACAACGGGTGGCGAGCCCCCGGGCCGCCACCCTTCTCGTTGTATGGGTCCCCGCCTCCGGAAGGCTCAAAGGGTTCGACCCTCACCCCACTACCCTCCGGGCATGCTCCAGGGTGGCGAGATCATCATCATCCTCCTCGTCGCTCTCGTGGTGCTCGGGCCGACACGGTTGCCCGAATTGGCCCGGAAAGTGGGTGCCTGGACCGCGGAGCTGAGGGCGGCGGCCCGTGACATCCGACGCGGTCTCGAGGATGAGGTCGCCGACCTGAAGAAGGTTGGCGAGGAGCTCAAGGCCCCGATCGACGAGCTGAAGCTCTCGTCGGAGGAGATCCGCAAGGAAATCGACGAGACCGGGGTGAGCCGTCTCGAATGGAGCGGCCCCAAGCCGGTTTCGGGGCCGACGCCGGCCGATGCCATGGCCGACCTCGAAGAGATCGAGAGGAAGGCAGCCGAAGAGGGCCCGGACCGGTGAAAGAGGACAGGCCACAATCGATCCTGGCCCACCTCGAGGAACTGCGATGGCGGGTCCTCAAGATGTTCATCGCCATCCTCGTCGGCGGAGTGGTGGCGTTCATCTTCGCCGATTCCCTGCGCACGATCCTGGAAGCCCCGTTCCACACCGCCGTCCCCGACGCCGAGTTCCAGACCCTCGCCGCCACCGAGAAGTGGGGGGTCCTGATGCGGATCGGCCTGTTCGGCGGCGTGATCCTGGCCAGCCCGGTGGTCCTCTATCAGATCTGGGCGTTCATCAACCCCGCACTCACCTCCAACGAGCGCAACTGGGCGATCCCGGTGGTCGGGACCCTCGTGCTCCTCTTCGCCGGAGGGGTCCTCTTCGGTTACTGGACCCTGCCCCGGGGTCTCGAGTTCCTGCTCGGTGTGTTCCCCGACGTAGAGAACAACCTTCGTCTCGGTGACTACTACTCGTTCACCCTCCGCTACCTGCTCGCCTTTGGCCTGGCTTTCCTCTTCCCCGTCTTTCTCTTCGCCGCTGCCGCCGCCGGCTTGATCGGCTCGGAGCAGCTGGCCAGGGGCCGGCGTTGGGCGATCGTCATCATCGTGATCGCCGCCGCCCTGATCACGCCCAGCGGAGACGCCTTCACCCTCCTCGTCCTGTCGATCCCGCTGTATGCCATGTACGAAACGACCTACTGGCTGGTCCGACTGGTCCTGAAGAAATGAAGCCCGAGCTCGACGCCTTCTGGGGGCGTCTCCCCTTCAAACCGGACGACTTCCAGATCGAAGCCGGTGAGGGGATAGCGGAGGGCCAGTCGGTCGTGGTCACCGCCCCAACCGGTTCGGGGAAGACTCTCGTGGCCGAGGCTGCCATCCATCTCGCACTGATCCGGGGGGAGAGGGCCTTCTATACCACCCCGATCAAGGCCCTCTCCAATCAGAAGTACTCCGACTTCATCGTGGCCTACGGACCCGAGCGGGTGGGTCTGCTCACCGGGGACAATGTCATCAATGGCGATGCCGACATCGTGGTCATGACCACCGAGGTGCTCAGGAACATGATCTATGCCGAGAGCCGTCGTCTCGCCAACGTGGGGCTGGTGATCCTCGACGAGGTCCACTATCTGCAGGACCCGACCCGAGGCGCCGTCTGGGAGGAGGTGATCATCCATTGCCCCCAGCACGTGCAACTGGTCTGTCTGTCGGCGACCGTGTCCAACAACCACGAGTTCGCGGCTTGGGTTGGGGAGAGGCGCGGCCCGACCCGTCTCATCGCCACCGATCACAGACCGGTGCCGCTCGAGTCGATGTACATGATCCGCGACCGCATGGGAGCCCAGACCCTGCATCTCCTTCCCACCTTTGTCACCCGGGACGGCCGGACACGGCCAAACCCCCGGATCGAGCACATGCTCGGCCTGGAGCGTGGGCGGCGCAGACGGTTCAAGACTCCCAATCGCATCGAGACAGTCGAGCGACTGGCTGAAGAGGGGATGCTGCCTGCCATCTTCTTCATATTCAGCCGTGCCGGCTGTGAGGCGGCCGCGCATCGCCTGGTGGAGGCGGGGGTCAGGCTGGTCGACCCGACCCAGAGGTCGGTGATCCGGGAGCTGGCCGAGACCAGGACGGGCCACCTCGGCGATCAGGATCTCGAGGTCCTCGGCTATGACCGGTGGATCACCGGTCTCGAGGCAGGTGTCGCCGCGCATCATGCCGGTCTGGTCCCGGCGTTCAAGGAGACCGTCGAGGAGTTGTTCGAAGCGGGGTTGATCGGTGTGGTGTTCGCCACCGAGACCCTCGCTCTCGGGATCAACATGCCGGCGAAGACTGTCGTGCTGGAGAGCCTGTCCAAGTTCAACGGGGAGTCCCACGAGTTGATGCGACCGGGGGACTACACCCAGTTGACCGGCCGGGCGGGACGGAGAGGCATCGACATCGAGGGATACGGAGTGGTGCTTCACTCGCCGTTCGTCCGTTTCGACAACGTGACCGAGATCGCCTCGATCGGATCGCACCCGCTGCGATCGAGCTTCCGACCCACCTACAACATGACGGCCAATCTGATCGCCAACTATGGACAGGAGGAGGCCGAGACGCTTCTCGAGGCATCGTTCGCCGCCTTCCAGCGAGAAGGGGATCGCAGCTCGGCAGAATCGACGATCGAGGCCCTCGAGCACACCCTGGCCAAGGACGAGGCTCAGGCCCGGTGCGAGAGAGGCGACGTCGAGGAGTATCTGGCCCTGGTGGAGTCGTCCACACCGGGCACCTATGAC
>JBFYOJ010000030.1:0-6716 GCA_041303885.1 Acidimicrobiia bacterium
TCGGCTTTCGGCCGTTGACCTCGGCGGGCAATACCCCGACTACCCCAAGCTCGCCGAAGCGATGGGCTGTGTCGGCCTGAGAGTCGACCACCCATCGGAGATCGACCCGGCTATCGAGAAGATCCTGGCGGTAAATGACAGGCCGGTCGTCCTCGAGGTGGTGGTCGATCCTGAGGAGATGTGCTTCCCGATGGTTCCCGCCGGTGGCTCCAACGACAACATCGTGATGCGCCGGGAAGACCTCTAATGCAGCACACCCTCACTGTTCTCGTGGAGAACAAGCCCGGGGTCCTGGCCAGGGTGTCGGCCATGTTCTCCAATCGAGGCTTCAACATCCACTCCCTGGCGGTCGGCCCGACCCATCAAGAGGGACGCTCCAGGATCACGCTCGTGGTCGATGCCCCAGAGCTCGAGCAGCTCAAGAAGCAGTTGAACAAGCTGGTCAACGTGATCAAGGTCCAGGAGATGGAGCAGACCGAGGCCCTGGAACGAGAAGTCATGATCGTCCGAATCGCCGCCCAGCCGGCGACGAGGGGCGAGGTGCGGGATACCGCTTCGCTGTTCGATGCCAGGGTGATCGACCTCAGCACCTCGGCGATCACCTTCGAAGTCTCCGGCTCTCCCCAGCACTTGCAGACCTTCCTCGACCACATGAGCCCCTACGGGGTGGTGGATCTGGTCAAGTCCGGCCGGATCGCCATGCGCCGCGAGTCGGAGCTCACCCCGGCAACGATCGGCGCGGGTGTCGGCAAGTGACCCGGCTCCCCCAGTGCCGCTTCTTCACAGCCAACTCCGGAGCCCTTCGCCTCGCCCTTAGCTAGCCGGAAAGCCACCACAGGCTGACCGGCGCCCCGACGAGAGCCCCGCGGATTTCAGGAGTAACCATGCAAGAGCAAGTGAAGATATTCGACAGCACGCTGAGAGACGGCGAGCAGGCACCCGGAATCGCCCTCGACCCCGACCAGAAAGTGCTGATCGCCGGCCAACTGGCCCGGCTCGGCGTGGACATCATCGAGGCCGGGTTCCCGATCTCGTCCGACGGCGACTTCCTTGCGGTGAGGCGAATCGCCCAGGAGGTGCAAGGGCCGACGATCGCGGCCCTCGCTCGGGCGAATCCGGGCGACGTCGCCCGGGCCGGGGATGCGATTCAGCACTCGTCGGATCCGCGCATCCACGTGTTTCTCGCCACCTCACCCATACACATGCAACACAAGCTGCGGATGACCGAGGACGAGGTGATCGCCTCGGTGCGGGAGAACGTCGCATGCGCTCGCGAGCTCACCGGCAACGTCGAGTACTCCCCCGAGGACGCCACGAGGTCGGACCCCGACTTCGTGATCGAAGTGTGCAATACCGCAGTCGAGGCAGGAGCGACCACGGTGAATATCCCCGACACGGTCGGCTATGCCACGCCTGGCGATTACAGCGCTTTGATCCGCCGTGTTGTGATGGAGGTCAAGGGAGATCGGCGCGATGTCGTCGTGTCCACGCACTGTCACAACGACCTCGGGCTGGCCGTGGCCAACTCCTTGGCTGCAGTCGCGGCCGGGGCCCGGCAGGTCGAGGGGGCGATCAACGGCATCGGTGAGCGAGCCGGCAACACCTCGATCGAGGAAGTGGTCATGGCCCTTCGGGTCAGAGGTGACGCCTTCGGAGTGGATGTCGGCGTCACCACCCAGGAGATCTATGAGACCTCACGCATGGTGTCGGAGAAGACCGGCTACCCCATTCAATACAACAAGGCAGTGGTCGGCCGGAACGCGTTTTCCCATGAGTCGGGGATTCACCAACATGGAGTGTTAAGAGAGAGGTCCACATACGAGATAATGGACCCGATGGCACTTGGAATGGGAAACTCGACGATCGTCATGGGCAAGCACTCGGGCCGCGCCGCCTTCAGGCACTCCCTCGACCAGATGGGAGTCGAGTTGAACGACGTTGCCTTCGAGAAGGCCTTTTCCCGGATGAAGGATCTGGCCGACCAATCCGGGGAAGTCTCCCCGGAGCAGATCTCGTCCATCGTCGACGAGGTGATGTCGGGCATCGAAGTACTCGACGGCGTGGCGGCCACCTTCGCATGAGCAACTACTCGATCGCAAGGGTCCCGGGCGATGGGACCGGGCCCGAGGTTGTCCGTGAGGCGGTCGAAGTCCTGGCGGCGGCCGGCGACACCTACGGCTTCACCCTCGACTACAACGATCTCGATCTCGGTGGGGAACGCTATCTGCGAACCCAGGAGACCCTCACCGGAGCGGACCTCCAGGCTCTCATCAGCGCCGATGCGATCCTGTTCGGTGCCGTGGGCCATCCCGATGTCCCCCCGGGGATCCTGGAACAGGAGATCCTGCTCCGGATGAGGCGGGAGCTCGACCAGTTCATCAACCTGCGACCGGTCAAGCTCCACCCGGGAGTGAAAGGGCCGTTGCGTGATGTCGACCCCGCCGATGTCGACATGGTGGTGGTCAGGGAGAACAGCGAAGGTCTCTACGTCAACCAGGGTGAGTTCACCGCCAAGGGCTCGCCGTTCGAGGTGGCGGTGCAACACTCGGTGAACAGCCGCTTCGCCGTCGAGCGTTGCATTCGCTATGCCTTCGAGCTGGCCGGGTCACGGCCCCGCAAGCACCTGACCATGTGCGGCAAGACCAACGTCCTCACCTTCGCCTCGGATCTTTGGGCGAGGGTGTTCAACGAGGTCGGAGAGGAGTACCCCCACGTGCAGCGGGCATATGCCCACATCGATGCGGCATGCCTGTGGATGATCGAGGACCCGGGGAGATTCGACGTCATCGTCACCGACAACATGTTCGGGGACATCATCACCGATCTCGGTGCGGCCATTCAGGGCGGTCTCGGCATTGCCTCGGGGGCGAACATCAACCCGCAGGGAGTCTCCATGTTCGAGCCGATCGGGGGCACCGCACCCGGATTCGAGGGAACCGGGCTGATCAACCCACTCGCCGCGATCGGGGCTGCCGGGATGATGATGACCAACCTCGGCGAGAGGGCCGCCGGCGCCGCCATCGAGTCGGCCGTCGGAGAGGTGGCAGGATCACTCCCTTCCCTCCGCGCCGGAGAGATGGGGATGAGCACCGAAGAGGTCGGTGATCGGGTTGCCGCCCTCCTGGGGGAGTCGCAGACGGCAGGGGCATCCAGATGAGCACCCCACGAACACTGTTCGAGAAGGTCTGGGACAACCACGTGGTAGTCGATTCGGACCCGGCTTTGCTCTACGTCGACCTGCATCTGGTCCATGAAGTCACCTCACCGCAGGCATTCGCCGGGTTGGAGGCGTCCGGGCGCCCGGTGCGGCGTCCCGACCTCACCGTGGCGACTGTCGACCATGGGATCCCCACCACCGGACGCACCCTTGGGATCCGTGATCCCTTGTCCAAGAAGCAGGTCGATGCCCTCGTCGAGAATTGCCGAAAGAACCACATCACCTTCTTTGGTATCGATGACCCTCGTCAGGGCATCGTCCATGTGGTCGGTCCCGAGCAGGGCCTGACCCAGCCGGGCCTCCTGATCGTGTGCGGTGACAGTCACACCTCGACCCACGGAGCTTTCGGCGCCTTGGCTTTCGGGATAGGCACCACCGAGGTCGAGCACGTCCTCGCCACCCAGACCATATGGCAGGCACGCCCGCAGACCATGGCGGTCGAGGTCGAGGGCGCCCTTCCGTGGGGAGTCGCGGCCAAGGACCTGATCCTCGGGATCATTGCCCAGATCGGAGTCTCGGGGGGCACCCGCCACGTCATCGAGTACCGGGGCCAAGCCGTCCGCGATCTCTCGATGGAGCAGCGGATGACGGTGTGCAACATGTCGATCGAAGGTGGGGCGCGGGCGGGGATGATCGCCCCTGACGAGACGACCTTCCGCTATGTCGAGGGGCGGCCGTTCGCTCCGAAGAGAGCCGACTGGGATGCGGCGGTCGCGGCCTGGGAAGGGCTTGTCACCGATCCCGGAGCCAGCTTCGACCGGGTCGAGGTGCTCGACGCCGCGAAGCTCGTGCCCCACGTCAGCTGGGGGGTGAACCCGGCACAGACCGTCCCTGTGACCGGACGGGTCCCCTCCCCCGACTCCTACGACGATCCCCAGCAAAGGGATGCAGCTGTGCGCGCGCTCGAGTACATGGCACTCCGTCCGGGCACGGCCATCTCCGACATCAGGATCGATCACGTCTTCCTCGGCTCGTGCACCAACGGCCGGATCGAGGACCTGCGCGCAGCCGCCAAGGTGGTCGAGGGGCGCAAGGTCGATTCCAGGGTGAACGCCGTGGTCGTCCCCGGCTCGATGCAGGTCAAGGCGCAGGCAGAGGCCGAGGGCCTCGCCGACATCTTCGAGGACGCCGGGTTCTCCTGGCGTGACGCGGGGTGCTCGAGCTGTCTCGCAATGAACCCCGACGTCATTCCCTCCGGGGAGAGATGCGCTTCCACCTCCAACCGTAACTACGAGGGACGTCAGGGACGTGGAGCCAGGACCCACCTTGTGAGTCCGGCGATGGCAGCCGCGGCTGCGGTTTCTGGTCATTTCGTCGACGTTCGGGATTGGGAGAGTCGATGAGACCGGTCAAAACCATCACCGGGACCATGGTGCCGCTCGACAGGGCCGACGTCGACACCGACCAGATCATCCCCCAACAGTTCCTGAAGCGGATCGAGCGCGACGGCTACGGGGAGTTCCTCTTCTACAACTGGGCCCACACCGACGATGGCAGCCCCAGCTCAGACTTCGTCATCAACGACCCGACCCGGCGACAGGCCAAAGTACTGGTCGCCGGTCCGAATTTCGGTTGCGGGTCGTCACGGGAGCATGCCCCCTGGGCCATCCAGCAATGGGGCTTCGAGGCGGTGATCACCCCTTCGGCGGCCGACATCTTCCGCAACAACTCGGGTTACGTCGGTCTTCTGATCGTCGAGCTATCCGCCGAAGCCGTTCACCAGCTGATGGAGCTGGCCAGGGATCCGCGGGCAAAGGTCACCATCGACCTCGAGACTCAGACGGTGGCAGCGGAAGGCATCGAGGAGCATTTCGACTTCGATCCCACTTCCAAGGACCGATTGCTCCGCGGGCTCGACGGTATCGGCGTGACCCTCACCCATGGCGATGTCATCGCAGCCCACGAAGCCGGCCGCGCCTCCTGGTTGCCCACTGCCGTCGGCTGAGCGCCCTGACTCGGAGGGCTGTCAGCCTCCGAAGCCCAGAGCCACCATCAGCTCCCGGTACTGGTCAAAGCGAAGTGACTGCGGCCCGTCACTGAGCGCATTCTCCGGATCGGGATGTATCTCCACCATGACACCGTCGGCCCCAATCGCCTGAGCTGCCAACGCCAAGGGAGCCACCAGATCCCGGTCGCCCGCCGCGTGGGACGGATCGACGATGATCGGGAGGTGGGTCCGCTGGCGCAGGACCGGCACGGCGCTCAGATCCAGGGTGTTGCGGGTCGAGGTCTCGAAGGTCCTGATCCCGCGCTCGCAGAGGAAAACCTGCTGGTTGCCCTCAGACAAGATGTACTCAGCAGCCTGGAGGAGCTCGTCGAGTGACGAGCTCATTCCGCGCTTCAGCATCACCGGTCGGTGGGCCCGGCCCACCGCCGAGAGCAAGGAGAAGTTCTGCATGTTCCGGGTCCCAATCTGAAGCACGTCTGCCTTGCGGGCAACGGCTTCGACATCTTCCGGCGAGACCACCTCGGTCACCACAGGGAGGCCGTAGGCCTTGCCTGCCTCGACCAGCATCTCCAGACCCTCGTATCCGAGGCCCTGGAAGGAGTAGGGCGATGTCCTCGGCTTGAAACACCCCCCACGTAGCAATCCCCCGCCGGTCTCTTTGACCACTTTGGCCGTAGCCATCACCTGGTCCCAGGTCTCGACCGCGCACGGCCCGGCGATCATCACCAGGTCGTCGCCTCCGATCTTGACCCCGGACACCTCCACAATGGTGTTCTGCTCCTTGTGCCCCCGGCTCCCCAGCTTGTAACCCTTGGGGCTGTGCTTAGTGGGAGAGAGCCGGGTCAGATCCGACCGGCCCTGGGGAATCACCTTCTTGACCTTGCGCTCGATCGGCTTTGGCCGGAGGTCACGGGACGGGTAGCTGCCCAGGACCTTGAGGAAACGGACCTGCCTGGTCAGCTCCTCGAGGACCGCCTGCACACCAGGATCGGAGACGTTCCCGTCGAAGTCGAGGTAGAAGAGCTCCTCGCGAGGGTTGTGCGGGATCGGGCGTGACTCGAGCATCACCAGGTTGATGTCCGCGTCATGGAACACGGCCAGGGCGTCCATGAGAGCCCCCGGATGGTTGCCCACTGCCATCACGATGGACGTCTTGGACGGGACGCCGTCGGGGACTTCGGCCGACTCGGGGGCCGCCACGATGAACCGGGTGTAGTTCTCATCGCGGTTGGCGATCCCGGTCTTCAGCACGGAGAGACCGAACAGCCGGCCCGCCTCCTCGCTGGCGATCGCGGCGACTGTCCGATCGCCCAGTTCGCGGATCCTCTTGCCGGAGAGGGCGGTATCGGAGAAGTAGACGATCTCGCAGTGATCCAGTTGGGAGAGGAACTCCGAGCACTGAGCCACTGCTTGTGGATGGCAGTAGATACGACGAAGCTCGCTGATCGAGGCCCCTTCGATCCCAAGCAGGCAATGCCTCACGCGGAACCGCACATCTCCGACGAAGTGAAGCTGGCTGTTGAGCAGCAGGTCATAGACCTCGGAGATTGC
>JBFYOJ010000031.1:0-5002 GCA_041303885.1 Acidimicrobiia bacterium
CCACGATCGTGATGGCCACACACGACTTCGCCATCGTCGATGCCATGCAGCGCCGTGTCGTGGCACTCGAGAAGGGCGTCGTGGTCCGTGACGAGCTCGCCGGTCGTTACGAAGGGCCGGAATGAGCCGGTTCTTCTTCCTGCTACGCGAGGCGCTGGTCAACCTCAAGCGGAACTTCCTCGTGGTGGCCGGAGCGGTTCTCGCCGTGTTCATCTCCCTCACGCTGGCGTTCGGGGCACTGATCGTGAACGAGGTGCTCCGGGTCAACACCCTTGCCTGGCAAGAGGGTGTCCATGTGATCGCATTCCTCAAGGACGAGGGCGCCAGTGGGGTCCCGCCGGGGGCGCACTCGGCCCTACTCGAAGAGGTGCGGACATGGGAAGAAGTAGCTGATGCCTTCTACGTCGACAAAGCCCAGGCATGGGCCGAGTACCAGGAGATCTTCGCCGGCCAGGAAGAGCTTCTCGAGATCGACCCCACCATTCTCCCTGCATCAATCCGCATCGAGTTGGTGGCGATCGAGCTGCATCAATCGGTCAAGTTCAAGTTGGAACAACAACAACAGGTGGTGCTTCGCGTGAACACTGCCGCGGAACAGATCGAGCAACTGCAGAACCTGTCCAGTGTCCTCAACGTGCTCGGCATCGGCATGGCTGTCGTTCTCGGGCTCTCCGCCGTGGTCCTGATCGCCAACACCATCCGGCTCGCCATCTACGCACGGCGCGACGAGGTCGAGATCATGAAGTTGGTGGGCGCTTCGAATTGGTACATCCGCATACCCTTCCTGCTCGAGGGGTTGATCGAGGGGCTGGTGGGTGCGGCCTTTGCAGTGTTCACGGTTTGGCTGGGTGCCACCCGTCTCGCCGAGGCGAGCCAGGGATTCGCGCTGTTTCGTCTCGACGTCAGCAATGAGTTCTTCTTCAGATGGGGGCTCCTGTTCCTGGCGTTCGGTGCGGTCGCCGGAGTCATCGGCTCTCTTCTCGGTCTGAGCCGGTACCTGCGCGAGGCGGACGGCACCGGGGCCGAGATCCCGACCGGGGCGGTTTGAATTGGCTCGCTCGGAACAGGCCGAGCGGGTGAAGGTCATCGCCAGCAACCGACGCGCTCGCCGCAATTACACGGTCATCGAGACGATCGAGGCCGGGATCGCCCTCCAAGGCTCCGAGGTCAAGTCGCTGCGTGACGGGAGGCTCGATCTCAAGGACTCCTACGCGCTGATCCGGGCGGGAGAGGCATACCTGGTGGGTGCCTACATCGGTCCCTACGAGTTCGCCAGAGATGGTGGGCACGAAGCGGAGCGGGAGAGAAAACTCCTCCTCCACCGGCGTGAGATCGACCGGATCGCCGGTCAGATCGCCGAGAAGGGTTTGACCCTGGTCCCGTTGCAGGTCTACTTCAAGGACGGCAAGGCCAAAGTCGAGTTGGGTCTCTCCAAGGGGAAGACCTCCTACGACAAGCGAGAGTCGATCAAAGAGCGGGACCACCAGAGGGAGATGGATCGCGCCGTTTCCCGGGCGATGAAGCCTCGCTCGTAACGCATGCCGAATGAGTTTTTTGGATGAGAGATGGACCGGGTGGGGTTAACCTGTGTGACGACCCTCACGGGGGTGAAACGGTTTCGACGTTGAGTGTTGAGGCGTTGGAAGCGAGCCGGGGTCTCCGGGGCCCCGTCAACAAACCGGAAAAACCAATAAGTGCCGAAGACAACTTCGCACTGGCTGCCTAATTAAGTAGCCCGTCCGCCCGACCGAATCCCGCACGGTCGGGATCGGGCGCCGCAAAGCGGGATGCTCCCCACGGGGTTCCGGGATCGTGGGGTCAAGCCAACTCCGGATAGGCGCAGGAAAACTCGTCGTCAGAGTTCTTGTTGCCGAAAGCTCGCTGACGACTGCGCTCGGAGATGCCGGCGCTGACGGCTCGACGGACCGGGGTTCGACTCCCCGCACCTCCACCAAGCTCGGGTGCCACCAACATGGCACCCAGCACAAATGCGAATCTTTCCCCGAACGGAGATCGTCGCAGATGAGCCCGACGATCAAAGAACCAAGTGCCTGGCTCCCGGTTTCCATGTCGGCCGCCGCCCTTGGCTTGGTGCTCGGCTACGTGGCCATGTTCGGCGTAGCGGGAAAGCCCTCAGGCGATGAGGGCGCGGCGACACGCATCTTCCAACTGGTCCTCGCCGGTCAGCTACCCATCATCGGGTACTTTGGAGTGAAATGGCTGCCGAAAAGACCGAAGCAGGCCGTGATGATCCTCGGGCTGCAGATCTCTGCGGCTCTCGTACCACTCATCCTCGTCGCCACCCTGGAGATGTGATGGCTGGCACGATCGAAAGGAACCTGCAGGGTTGAGGAATCCAAACCGACCAACGACCAGGCGGCGACAACTCACTGCACCGTTTGATCAATCCAATCCAGATAGCGCCGACTGGCCGCTCCGATCTCGAGCATGAGCACCGGGGGCACGTCGTAGGAGTGCATCTCACCGACGACCCCCTTGACCCGCTCGAAGCGGTCCTGCCTCGTTTTGACGATGAGCAGCCATTCCCGATCCTCGACGACATCGCCCCCCCAGCGGTAGATGCTCTCGATCGGTACCAGTTGCACACCGGCTGCCAGCCGCTCGTCGACCAGCCGGCGGGCTATTGCCTTCGCCTCGGTCGGCTCGCCACATGTGATCAGGATCAACGCGTGCTCACCCATCGCCGAGCGGCAATGCTAGGAGTGCGCTAGAGAACCCGATACGGCTGGACGATGTCGGTCCGCCACGTGTTCGGGTCCGGCTGCTCCACGGGATCGGAGTAGTACACCTCCCAGGCCGCACCCTCCGGATGGCCGTCGTGCTCTTCGAGCCAGCGCATGATCGCCTCGTAGCCAGGCCGCATCTGGTCATATGGCCCGATGTGAGTCACCATCGCGACCTGGCCGCCGGGGAGGGTGGAGGCGACCACTCCACCTTCTCCTTCGGCCGGCCTGTCGATCGGGAAGCCGGCCTCGATGTCGAACTCGCCGAACTCCTCATCGAGCGGGCGGTAACGGGCGAACGGTGGGCCCGCGAAGTCCAGCCCGGACTTCCCGATGAGCTGTGCCACCGCGTCGTAGGCCTGGCCGATCCATTCCGGGATATCGGCCACTCCCATCTTGCCGCACACCACCAGCGTTGGTTGCTCCTCGATGTGGCGCGAAATCACCTCGTACACAAGCACCTCCTTGACTTTCCCCACCATGCCGCATCGGGGCAGGCCTCGAACAGAGGCAAAGGTCACGACGTCATCTACCCGTCCACACTTCGGAGTCCTAGCCTTGCCCGCTATGGGTATCGCCAAAGATCTCGGCTACGAGATCGGCCCACCGAACGCAATCCGGAGATCGATCGCGTCTTTGGGATCGACCCGTCCCGTGTCGGCATTGAGCAGTCGGGTGCTCCGTCCGATGGACCGTGCCGTCCTCCGGATGACAGGCGGAAACGCCACCGTCACCTCCTGGCTCACCGGCATCCCACCGCTCTGGCTGACCACGATCGGGGCCAGGTCAGGCCATGTCAGGACCCTTCCGCTGTTCGGCATCCCGATCGCCGACGATCTAGCCCTCCTCGGAACGAGCTTTGGCCAGGAGGCGACACCCTCCTGGGTCTACAACCTGGAGGCCAACCCAACGGCCACCGTTTCTTATCGGGGCGTTCGAATCGACGCCCTAGCGCGACCTGCTCTCACCGATGAAGAGTCGTTCATATGGGGCAGGGCTGCTTCGGTCTACCCGGGTTATGCCAAATACGCGCTGTGGGCGCCTCATCGACAGATCCGGGTCTTCGTGCTCGAGGGGACATGAGATTGGCACGAGGTCGATGCGGGTAGGGTCATAATGACGGCAGCTCGTGAGATGAGGTGAATCGAAGTGGCCGACAAGACCAAACTGATGGTTTGGATCGATCAGGATTTGTGCACCGGTGACGGGATTTGCGAAGAGATCACCCCCGACGTTTTCGTCGGCCGTGATGACGGGCTCTGGGTGGTCAAGGAGGAGTCGAAGCACTTCGGCCGCACCATCGTGTTCGACGGTGAGGCCGCGCCGGATGGCGCTCGTGGCGTGGCCCGGGTCCCCGACTCTCTGATCGAGGACACCATCGAGTCGGCAGAAGAGTGCCCCGGAGAGTGCATCATGATCGAGCCCTACAACGAGGATGTCGTTCATGCTTGAGAACGATCTTCGCCCGATCGAGAGGGTGGTCGTCAGGCTGAATCGTGAGGGGGCCTCCCTTTCAGAGATCGGCAAGAAGGTCGGGAAGAGGCCGGGGACCGTGCGGCGAATCATGGAGATGGCCCACTTCAAGGATGGTGTCACCACCGGCATACCTGGCCCGCCCCAGGTGCTCAGACCCGTGGAGCGGGTAGTGATGAAGCTGCGGGCTGACGGCGAGAGCTACAGCGAGATCGGAAACAGGCTGGCCCTCAGCGGGCGTCGGGTCCAGTTCATCGAGCAACTCGCGGAATTCAAGTTGAGCCCGAGCCAGTAGCACGGGTCCGGTTACCGTCCCCGATGTGAGCTCCGTTCCGTCGCGGGTGACCATCACCGAGTCTTCATCACGTGATGGTCTTCAGTCGCTCGGCGTGCTCGTGCCGACAGACGACAAGACCAGTCTCATCAACGATCTGGCCCGCACCGGGCTTCGCTCATTCGACGCGGTGTCGTTTGTCAGCCCGAAAGCCGTGCCTCAGATGGCAGATGGCGCCGACGTGGTCCGGGGCGTCGAGCGGGTGCCAGGGATGAGCCTCTTCGGCCTGGTCCCAAACTTGAAGGGCCTCGAGGCGGCGGTTGCTGCGGGTGTCGACGGGATCGGGGTGCTCACGGCGGCCTCGGACGCCTTCAACGAGAAGAACCTCAACGCCACCGTCGACGAGTCGATGCACCGGATTCGAAACATCCTCATCGAGGTTCCCGAGGACCTGTTCGTTCGGGGTTATGTCTCCACCGCCACCCACTGCCCGTTCGAAGGGGAGCAGGAC
>JBFYOJ010000032.1:0-19599 GCA_041303885.1 Acidimicrobiia bacterium
CGCCGTGTTGATCGGGACCGGGGTGTTTTTCAGCTATGCCGGACCGAGATTCCGGGGAATTGGAGGCCCGGCTGTCGTGGGTGGATCCAGGTCGCCCTTTCAGCCATCCCCCGGTTCATCTCGCCGGCGGCAATTCTCACCGTACCGTCAGGCGTCGTACTTGTCTTGGTTGAAGAAGAGTGGGATTGGGCAGACGCTTTCGTCTGGACCGGACTGGCGATCTTCCTCGTTGTATTGGGATCGGGGTCCTCTGGAATGCACCCAACATGCGCCTCGCGCTAGCAGCACTGGAAGCCAAAGAGATGCCGGCCGTAGGGGCCGCCATGAAGAGGGTGCCTGTCGGACGGCTGCTCATGGTCGCGCTGTTGGTATTCGCCGAGTTCGCATGGTCTTTCGCATCGGCGCCGGTTGAGAGGAGGTGGAGACCCGTTCGGGTCCTCTCAGGCGGGGTCCTGGGTGCTGCTCACCGTCTCGACAAACTGTTTGACGACGCTGCGGTATCGGAGCTGTGCTCCTGTGGTGCGGAGTTCGGCGAACTCCGCGTCGTCGAAGGCAGGCTCGAGCCCGGCCAGCGCAGCACAGGCGGTGGCCTTGACCGACTCGCCTTCGGTGAAGAGCTGACCGGCGCTGTCCGGTTCGGCCTCGATCATGGCCAGGAGCTCCACTGCCTCACCTGTCTCACCGTTGGCCGCCATCGCTCTGGCGATCCTCACGATGGTGGCGAGCATTTCGGGGACCATGCCGGTTCGCTCCGCGGCACTGAGGCTCTCTACGAAGGCGCGCCCGGCGCCGACCGGGTCGCCGGTCGCCAGCCTGGCATCGCCCAAACCGAACAGAGCTACCTGCAGGGTGCGGAGAGAACCGAGTCTCCGCGCCCGATCCGCCGATTGGGAGAACAGCTCCACGGCGTCGTCGGGTCGATCTTCTCGCATCGCGAGCCGGGCTCGATGGCCGAAGTTCCAGGACATGTAGAAGAGCTCACCGGACGGTTCCAGCCGCTCCCGGCTCTCGTCCAACAGCCGTCTGGCGTGCTCGACGTCGCCGGTTGCCAGCAAGGCGAAAGCCTCCAGCGTCTTGAGTCCGGCGGCCCAGAAGCGACCCGTCTCCCAGTCGCTCCCGGCGGGCCCTTCGGCGAGGGCGATTGCCTGTTCGACGATCGGCGGAATCTCGGGGATGCGGCCCAGATACAACAACGTCTGCGCTCTCAGATGGGAAGCGAGGAGCAGGCTCTCCGGATCGCCGGTGACCCGTGCCATCGACAAGGCTTCCTCGGACTCGGCGTCGGCGATGTCGTGGTGACCGAGAACCCCGGCGAACGCAGCGTGGACCGCCAACGCATCGGCACGAAACGCCAGACTCTCGCGGCTTTCGTCGTCGGCCGGGACCTTTTCCAGGGCCAGGTTCAGCAACGCCAACCCGGCGTGATACCACCCGCGCAGCTCGTGGGCCCACCAGAGCGCCCCGACCATCTGACAGAGCCGTGCCGGGTCGTTGACGTCGATGTAGTGACGCCAGGCGAGTCGGACATTGTCGAGATCTGGCTCCAGGATCTCCATCATCCGAATCTGGTGGGGTGAGTGGACTTTGTCGAAGGAGTTCCTCGCCAGGTTGGCGTAGAAACCGCTGTGGAGCTGCGACACCTCGGAGTGGCGTTCCATGTCGCTCGCCAGCTCTCGCTCGGCGAACTGACGCAGCAGTTCGTGCACCGAGTAACGCCCCGTTTTCGGATCCGCCCGCAACAGCGACTTCCGCGCCAGACCGGCGAGGTCGCGCAGCGATGCTGTGGCCACGGCCTCGGCGGCCTCTCTGGTGAAGCCGCCACGAAAGATCGACAGGGCAGCGAAGGTGGTCCGCTCGGCCGTCGACAGCAGATCCCAGCTGTAATGGAACACGGCTCGGACGCTGCGATGCCGGTCCGGCATGTCCACGGCGGTGGACTCCAGGAAGTCGAGGTTCTTGGCGATCTCCGCGGCGATGTTCGGGATCGACAGCATGTCGACCCAGGCAGCGGCGAGGAGTATTCCGAGCGGCATCCCGTCGGTGAGACGCAGGATCTCTCTGAGGGATTCCAGGTCCTCCTCGCCGAGGGTCATGCCCGGATCGATACGTCGCGCCGAGTCGAGAAAGAGCTGGACTCCACTCGCCTTCGCAGCGTCATCGGAGGTTCCCCATGCCGTGTCGAGACCTTCCAGGGGGAGGATGGCCTCGGAGGAGAGCTCGAGTCTCGATCGGGAGGTGGCGATCACGTCTATGCCCGGTGCCGCCTCGAGTATGGCGGATACGATCTCGGCGCCTTCCGCTACGTGCTCGAAGTTGTCGAAGACCAAGAGCTGGGTGCGTGATGCCAGGTAATCGAGGAGCTGGGTGCGGGGATCCTCCTGAGAGGAGAGGGCGACGCCCACCGTCTCGGCCACCGTTTGCAGGATGTCCTCACTCGCCGAGATGTCGGCGAGGGCAATGAAGTAGACCCCGTCGGGATAGTCGGCGGTGAGGTTGGCCGCGGTTTGGATGGCAAGGTGGGTCTTCCCGGCGCCCCCGGGAGCGAGGACCGTCACCAGCCGGTTGTCGTGCAGGAGCTGATCGATGTGGGCTATCTCGGCGTCACGGCCGATCAGCTCGGTGACCTGCTCCGGGAGGTTGTTAGGCACCGCGTCGAGCGAGTTGAGCGGAGGGAAAACATTTTCGAGACCATCGACGTCGAGCTGGTAGACATGCTCCGGGCGGGTGAGATCCTTGAGGCGGTGCCATCCCATGTCGGTCACGGCCAGGCCAGCGCCGAGGTGGTCCTGGACGATGTCGTAGGTCGCCGCCGACATCACCGTCTGCCCACCGTGCGCGATCGCCCGCAGACGGGCTGCCCGGTTCACCGCCGAGCCGTAGTAGTCGCCGAGCTCCAGTTCGGCCTGCCCGGTGTGAAGCGACGCCCTAACCTGGACCGGCGACCGCGTCGGCCATTCGACATCCGTCAGACCGCGCTGCATCTCGGCGACGGCGTGCACTGCGTCCCGCGCCGATCGAAAAACGATGAACCGGCTGTCCCCCTCGCCGCGCGGCTTGACCGACACCCCGTCTCGGGCCTCGACGGTCGCGTCGATGACGTCGTCATGGAGGCGCAGCGCCTCCATCATGACCTCCGGAGCGTCCTCCCAGAGCCGGGTGCTGCCTTCCACATCCGTGAAGAGGAACGTGACGGTTCCCTCAGGTAGCTGGGCCACGAGGGGGAGGCTAACCGGGAAGTACCGAAGGAGGCCGTGTCAGGTCGGTAAGCAACGGGAGAGGTCCAGGGCAGACGACCAACTTGCGAATCCAGCGTCAAACGCGCCGAACCCACCACAAAGGTCTTGTATCCGGTCTGTCATGTAAAACGTCAGTCGTGCCATAACCGAGCGGATCGCGCAAGGAGGAGCGCTCGCCCCGAATCGGTGACAATCGAAACAGCGGCCGCGTCACCCCACCGCCTGAGCCCTTCCGACTCGGTCGGGCGAGCTGACCAGACAAGAGCCCCCACGGGCTCGCCTCAGTGTGAGAGCGAGCGAGCGCGCAGGAGTTGCTCGGCGTCTTCGGCGAGCTTCCTCACGATCTCGGTTGCTGACTCCCGTTGCGCGATGTCTGGTCGCCGGCGAGCACGACCCGAGCACCTCTCTACCTGAGAGGTGCGTCGGCCGCAGAAAGCTTGTGGGTCGCCTGTGGAGCATCGGACGACGGAATCGCGCAACCGGCGAGCCTTTGAACTCGCCGACAACGCCCTTACCAGGGTGTTCAGTGGAGCTGACGGGATTTGAACCCGTGACCCCCTCGTTGCGAACGAGGTGCTCTGCCAGGCTGAGCTACAGCCCCTTTCGGGAAGATGGGATTCTACCGGGGGGTGGTATGTGGGCCAGATCCCGCGATGGGCTAGGTGAGGTGGTTGGCCAGCTCCTGGCGGAGACGCTCCTGGACCACGGTCGCGGTGAGGTCAGAACGGGACCTCTCCACCAGGGAGCGGGCGACGTCCGTGGTGCGGCGAAGACCACCTGTCATCCCGTCGGGGTAGTCCATCTCGGCGAGCAGGTCGACGATCCGATCCATCGTCTCGAGCGCCTCCTCGGCGCCGGTCACATCGCCCTTGCGCAGTAGATCGAGGAGACGGCGGCGAAGCTCCCCCACCGCCTCTCCGAGACCATGCAGGTAGGGCACCGGGTCCACCCCGAGCTTGCTGAACCCAGGGATCTCCTCGCCTCTGAACAGGGCCGCAGTGATCGATGCCTCCGCGTACTCCTTGGCCGCGTCGGAGACGAAGCCGGCATGGAGGATGTCGGGATGGGCTTCGAGAGCCGCGGTTATCTCGGAAAGGAGGGCTCCAGCCTCGGCGATCAGGCCCGAGGCCGCATCCCACTCCTCGCGGTGCAGGGCCCTGATCCCGTTGGCGGAAGACCGGATCACCCTTCTCGAGCCGGTGATCCCCTGCTCACGGGCGGCGAAGCGAGCGTCGAGAATCGAGCGTGCGTCGTTGGCGAAGTCGAAGTCCATCGCCTAGCGGGCGATGACTTTGACCTGAGGCTCTTCCCACTCCGTCTCACGCTCGGACACGTGAGTCACCTTGAGACGCCACTGCCGCTGTTGCTTCATCTGGGCGAGGGCAGCCACGTAGAGGGCGATCAGGGAGTCGATGAAGAGATGAACGAGGAGGAGGGGCAAGGAGTTCTGCCAAAGTGCAAGACCCGCCGTGGCCAGAGCGAGGAGAACGAGGATTGCGATGGTGCGGCGGCGACGCAGCCGGATGGTGTCGCGCTGGCTGACCTCCCGGCGGTTGTATGGCCGCTTCTGGACATCGGCCATCAGGTGGGTCCAGCGGTCGAACTCCTCGGTCGAGTTCTTGGGGGCGTTCTGCCGGTCACCGAAGACCGAAGGCAGCAGGTAGACGCTCCATACAGCGGCTATCAGCAGCAGACCGACGATAACGCTTGCTTCCATTTGCTCTCGTCTACTCCGTCCCGGGACGAGCGTAGCGTGGGACCCTACACCTGTTCAACGACCTACGGTCTTTCCCAGATGCCTGACCGTCCGCCCGACTTCCTCACCAAACCGACCGTCTCCACGATGACTCCGCGCTCCACACCTTTCACCATGTCGTAGATGGCCAGCGCGGCCACCGCAGCGGCGGTCATCGCCTCCATCTCGACACCGGTTCGACCGGTGGTGCGAACGGTAGCAAGCACCCGAATCCCACGCCCACTCCGCTCCAGGGCCACTTCTGTCCCGGTGATCGGGATGGGGTGGCAGAGAGGGATCAGATCGGCGGTTCGTTTCGCCGCCGATATGCCGGCGATCCGGGCAACAGCCGCCGCATCCCCCTTGGGCAGATCACCGGCGAAGAACCTGTCGACGAGGTCCGACGGCATCACCACGTGCGACTCGGCGATGGCCTCGCGATCCGTCACCTCCTTGTCGCCAACGTCGACCATGTGGACCTCCCCGGCCTCGTTGAGATGGGTCAGTCTTGTTCGTTCATCGGTCATCGGCCCACTCCCTCGACTCCGGCCATTTGAACATCTCGATGATCACCGGCTCTCCCGTTCGTATGACTCCCACGCCACGCGGGACCAGGGCAAAGGCGTCAGCGGTGGCCGCGGCCGAGAGCACATTCGAAGCCTGACCGCCGGATTTCGTAACCCGGGGACCACCAGCTGCGAGCCAATCGACGAGCACCCGCACGAAGACAGTCTTCTCCGGGTCTGTCACGAGGTCCTCACCGGCCACGGCGGGCACCTGCGGCCGGAGAATGGCGCGCGCGCCCTGCATCTTGAGCAGGGCAGGGCGCAGGAATTGCTCGAAGGAGACCAGGACCGAGACCGGATTCCCGGGCAACCCGAAGAACAGGGCATCGCCGACCATTCCGAAAGCAAAGGGCTTGGCCGGCTGAATGGCGACCTTCCAGAACCCAACCCTGGAATCGGCTTCGAGCACCAGCTTCGTCACGTCGTAGTCACCCATCGAGACCCCACCGGTCGACACCAGGACGTCGGCCTTCGCTCCGGCGTCGAGCGCATCTCGCAGTGCGCCCGGGTCGTCGGGCACGATCCCGAGGTCGATCGGATCCGTGCCTGCCTCCTCGAGCAGTGCCTTGAGCATCGGCCGGTTCGAGTCCCGGATCCCACCAGGTGCCGGCGCCGCTGTCTCAGGGGGAGCGAGCTCGTCCCCGGTCGACATGAAGGCGACCCGAGGACGTAGCGAGACGTGGGGTCGGCTCACCCCGATGGTGGCGAGGACACCGACGTGCATTGGGGTCAACCTGGTTCCTGCGCTGAAGACCACCTGATCCCGGGCCACGTCGCCACCCGCCGGTCGCACCGAGACGCCCTTTTCGACACCGGCGTTGATCACGACCTTCGAGCCGTCGGAGCTGGTGTCTTCGACTCTCACCACCGTGTCCGCCCCCTTGGGCATGGGAGCGCCGGTCATGATCTTGAGCGCCTGTCCCGGACCGACCTCGATGTCGGACACCGAGCCGGCGGGCAGGTCGCCAACCACCTCGAGAACCGACCCGGGCGCAGCGACATCGTCGCCCCTGACGGCATACCCATCCATCGCAGAGTTGGGGAAAGGCGGGACGTCTTCGGGGGCGATCACGTCTGTGGCGAGGACCCGTCCCTGCGCCTCCCAGATGCCGACATGCCCGGTTGGGAGACGACCGACGGAGTTGAGGACCTCCGAACGTGCCGCCTCGAGCGGCTTCATCACCTGCGATCCCTGAGCCAAGCGATGAACTCCTCGCCGAACTGGGCCTCCCCCAGCTCGACCGAGGCCTCGAGCAGCCCAACGGGAGTGCCGACGTCGAGCAGGTCGCCATCCGCGATGTAACCCCGCAGCCTCTGTCGCCGGCCCAGCTCGTTTATGGCATCGGTGAGCTGGATCTCACCACCGAGCCCGGGCTCGGTCTTCTCGAGGATCTCGAATACCTCGGGGGTGAACAGGTATCGGCCGACCAGTCCGAGACGGGAAGGGGCCTCGGCCACACCCGGCTTCTCCACCGCCCCGGCCAGATCGAGGTAGCCCTCTTCGATCTCGGAGGCGGGCACCACGACCCCGTACTTGCCGAGGAACGCGTCGGTCAGCTCTCGCAGGCACATCACCGAGTAAGAGCCGTCGCGACTGCCTGAGGCCAGATGGGTGAGGACGTCGTGACCGGGGCGCACGATGTTGTCCGAGAGCAGGCAGAAGAAGGGGCGGCCACCCACCATGTGGGCCGCCTCGTTGACGGCATGTCCCAGCCCGAGGGGCTCTTCCTGCACCACGGGTCGCAAATGGACGTCCTCGAGCCCGGGTAGAGGGCCCTCAAGGCCGAAATGCTGGGCTATGAGATGACCTGTATCGAGGTCGACGACGACCACGGCTTCTTTCGCACCTGCCCGCACCGCCTCCTCGACCGCATACTGGATGGCGGGGCGATCGACCACGGTGAGCAGTGCCTTCGGCACGACACGGGTCGCCGGTCTCATCCGGGTGCCCCGACCGGCGGCCGGGATCACGGCGACCTCGATGCTCATGTCGGGATCCTCTTCTCGCGTCCGGAGATCATGCGCTGGATGTTGCCCCGGTGTCGCCAAACCACCAAGACGATGATCAAACCCACCCAGAGGAGCGAGAGGCCGCTCACTCCCTGCCAGATGAGAAGGGGAACGGTGATCACAACAATGACCAGCGAGGCGATGGAGGCGACCTTGGTCAACTTCGCGACGACGACCCAGACCGCGACGTCGATCAAGGCGACGATCGGGACAGTGAATAGAAGGACACCGGCTCCGGTGGCGACTCCTCTTCCACCCTTGAACCGGTGGAAAACCGGGTAGCAGTGGCCGAACACGGCAGCGAGACCCGCGGCAAACGCCCAATGGACCTGGGGGTCGGGCACACCCGAAGCGAACCAGCCCATGGCTGCGCCGATCGTGCCCTTCAGGGTGTCGCCGACGAAGACCATGATCGCGGGCACCCTCCCCAGGGTGCGCAGCACATTGGAGGTCCCCGGGTTTCCACTGCCTTCCTGGTGTATGTCGACCCCGTGCATCCGGGCGACGATGACCGCGAAGTCGATGCTGCCAACGACATAGGCCGCAATGAGAGCAAGGGCAATGGCCAGGGAGGTCGGCATCCCGGTCGATGATATGCGGCAGCGGAATGGAAGACCTTGTCCCGCGGTTGTAAACTCGGCGGCTCACCCCTTCCCAGCGGTCAGTTCCAACCATGCCCACCTACGAATACACCTGTAAGAGCTGCGGCGAAACCATCGAAGCCGTTCAGTCATTCTCCGATAAGCCGTTGCGCAAGCACAAGGAGTGCGGAGGCGAGCTACAGAAGGTCTTTCACGCTCGTGGCGTGGTGTTCAAGGGATCGGGCTTCTACTCGACCGACTCCCGCTCCAGCAAGACCCCGTCTTCGGGCGGAGCCTCCAAGAAGAGCGACCCATCGAAGAAGGGCGAGCCATCGCCGGCAGGAGCGGCCAGCGCCACACCTCCGGCAGCCAGCCCTACGCCAACCGACTGAACCGCGTCAGTCGGCTCTGCCGCCAACCAGGTATCTGAGACCGATCGTCGCGATCGCTACGACCAGCAGGATCAGCATCATCGACCTGAGACGGTGGGTCTCGCCTGTGATCGCGTCGCGATCGACCAGCTCTTCGGTTCTTGGTCCGTCACTCATCAGCGCCTCCTCGACACGAGATGGAGGAGCGTGGACCGCTCTCGTGGAAGATCAGTGGCCTCCGATGATTCACGAACGCGGATCCACACACCTCGGCCTCATGCCTACCCCGGCAAGCCTCTCTCGAAACCGAGTCCATCATTCAGCAGGCTCGACCACTTCGACCCTGAGCCGGCTGCCCAGGAGGATGAGCCCTATCGATAGGGCCGAGCCGGCAATAGCGGCCATCAGAATGAGCAGCCGAAGCAGCCAGGTGTTGGCGGTCAGCGAGGATCCGGTTTCGTCGACGACGCCCTGTGCCTGCTCCAGCGTGCGGCGGTAGTCGGCGAGGATCTCCTCGCTCTCGCCCAGGTCGATGCTGAGCGAGGTGAACGACTCGGCGAGCGCGCCGGCGTCTTCGGCGAATTGCTCCGAAGTGGGTACCAGCGCCCGCACCGACTCCGCCTGGGCGGTCAACTGCCCCGGAAGGTTGCCCAGGGCGGTGTCCAACGCCATGAGAGATTCGTCGAAAGGCTGTTCGGGGTCATAGTCCACCCCGAACAAGGCAAGGGCACGAAGCGTGTCGTCGATCGCCCCGGCAGCCTGTATCGCTGCAGGCATGGAACCCTGCAAGGCCTCGATGTTCTCCTTGAGGTCGCCGTCGAGGAAGTCGGCCACCTCCTCCAGCCGACCGGAGGCAGTCCCAGCCGCAGCCGAAGCCGCCGCGATGCTGTCGCTGGCGGCGGCAAGCCCCTGGTCCAGATCGTCCGCCACCGACTCCACGACGCCCAGTGTCTCTTCGATCGCGAGGAGAGCGGATGTGGAGAGACCGACCGAGCTCGCCAGGTCGTCCGACACCGAGTCGACCAGAATCCAGCCGAGAACCAACCCGGCGAGGCTGGCGATCAATGCCACTACCCCGGCTGCGATCAAGACTGTCCGCGGGCGATCGGGCACCACCAAGGTTCGGTTGGTCATCCCGCCACCGTACCGATCCCCAAAGGGAGGATGATTGTGTTGAGGGTGGATCAAGCCCCTTCCCCGAGAGGGCGTGCCTTCGTACCTTCGTCAAGGTGATCTGGCTCCAACACCCTCCTTGGGCGAGATGGGTCGCCTCGTTGCTTCTCGCCGCCGGGGCGATATGGATCGAGACGAGACCCGACCCGACCATCCCTCACCGCTTCGCCTCCATCGACCTCGCAGCCGGAACCGTCATCGACGAGTCGAACACCGAGACCAGACCGGTGCCGGTCGGCATGTTCGAGCCCGTCGAGATCGGCTCGACTGCGATCGTCGCCGTACCTGCCGGTGACCCGATCCTCTCCTCTACCGTCGGTGAGGCAGGGTCGGTGGCCCCCAAAGGGTGGTGGGTGATCGAGGTACGCCTCCCGCTCGGGGCGATGACCGGTGACGCTTCCCGTCTCGTCCTCCTCGACAGCGGCGAAGTCGTCGAAGGAGTGGTGGTGAAGGCTGCAACCGACGATCCTCTCGGCTCCGGGCTCGGCATGGTCGCGGTGGAGCCGGAGGCGGCCGCGGACGCGGCGCGGGCAGCGGCCGAAGGACGGATTGCGATCATGCTTGCCCCTGGTTGACCATTACCGTGCTGCGGTGCTCTCCGCAGTCATCTGGGGATTGATCCAGGGTCTAACCGAGTTCCTCCCCGTCTCGTCCTCGGGACACCTGGTGATCATCCCCGCCTTCCTCAACGAACTCGGTTTCGACGTCGAGCAGCCTTCACTCGCGGTCAGCGCCGTGCTGCATCTGGGGACGCTGGTGGCGGTCCTGATCTACTTCCGAAAGGAGGTCGCCAGCGCCCTCCACTTCAGGACCGATCCCGAAGGGCGCAGGATCGCAATCATGGTCGCCTTGGGGACCATCCCTGCCCTCATCGGACTACCCCTGGCCGCAGATCTGAACCGCTTCCAGACCACAGTGTCCAACGTGGGCTGGGCGTTGATAGGCACCGGTGTGATCCTCTACGTCGGTCAGATGCTCGCCACCGGCCATCGCCTGCTCGCATCGATCAAGGTCCCGGATGCCATCTTCATCGGAATCGCCCAGAGCGTGGCGCTGATCCCTGGGATCTCCCGATCGGGCACCACCATCTCGGTGGGAAACGCCAGGAGATTCGATCCGATCGAGGCAGCCCGATTCTCGTTCCTCCTCGGTATCCCAGCCATCGCAGGCGGTGGCTTGCTCGAGTTGATGACGGTCTGGGACAGCGGTGAGTTCGAACCGGGACTGCTCGCTGGGATGCTTGCCGCAGCCCTCTCCGGATACTTCGCCATTGGCCTCCTACTGAAGGTCCTCGGCCGCATCGGTTTGTTCCCTTTCTCCTTCTACTGCCTGCTTGTCGGCTCCGCTACGGTCATCGTCTTCTGATGACTCAACCGGGAAGAAGGACCGAGATGAACCACCCCCTCATCGAGGAGTCGATCGACAAGCGGGAACATGTCCGGGAGCTGCTGGCGCAGACGCCCGATGACTACGCCGCGGTGAGGGACCTCTGGAAGGCCCACTCACTCGCTGAGGACGCCAGGGATATCGCCGGCTTGATGGCGACACTCACCGAGGATTGTGTTTACGAGTTGGTGCAGACCGGTCATCGCTGGGAGGGGCACAAGGGGGCGACCAGCTTCTACATGGAGCTGCTCTCGGCGTTCCCCGACATCGATTTCTCTCTCACCAGCATCGTGGTCGGGCCGCAGGGAGTGTGCGAGGAGGCAGTCGTGACCGGGACCTTCGAGAACCCCTGGCTTGGGATCGAGCCCACGGGCAAGAAGATGATCTGGCGCAACGTCATCCTCTTCCCCTGGGATCCCCGGGCGAGGCTCTTCACCGGTGAGCGGGTCTATTCCTTCTTCCCCGAGCTGCCCGAAGGTCTCTGGCCGGAGATCTAGAGGACCGTGTCGAGACCGAGGTGAAACCCCGGCGACAGACCCTGAACACCTCTGATCGCGATGAGTGCTCCCGAGGCGAAGGACTGATAGCTGGTTGATAGGTGCTCGATGGAGAGTACCTCGCCCGTATTGGAGAGGGCCACCTCCTGTTGTGAGATCAGCCCGGGAAGACGGAGGGCATGAACCCTGACCCCCTCCACGTCTGCCCCCCGGGCGCCGGGGACCAGCTCGCGCGATCCCTCGGCCGAGGCGCCTCCAGCGGATGCCAGGCCCATCGCCGTGGCCAGGGCAGTGCCCGAGGGAGCGTCCGGTTTGTCGGAGTGATGTCGTTCGATCACTTCCACTGCCTCGAAGTGCGAGGCGGCATCCGCTGCGAACCGCATCATCAGCACGGCCCCAATGGAGAAGTTGGGGACAACCAGCACCGGGGGCCCATCGGATCCCCAAATTTCACGCAGGGTCTCCAACCTCTCAGGTGTGAAGCCGGACGTCCCCACCACGGTGGCGATTTCCTTGCCTCGCCACGCTTCGAGGTTGGCGAAGACCACGTCGGGATGGGCCGTCTCCACCACC
Source organism: Acidimicrobiia bacterium (assembly GCA_041303885.1). Lineage (GTDB taxonomy): Bacteria > Actinomycetota > Acidimicrobiia > Spongiisociales > ZC4RG35 > JARDZU01. The sequence goes on from JBFYOJ010000032.1 coordinate 12,129, forward strand.
ACGTCGGCCTCGACGTCGCCGTGTGAACCGACCACCTCGATCCCGTGCAACTCCGACCCGACTCGGTTCGGGTTGTAGAGAGAGGACAGCCGTAGATCGTCCGAGGCAAGGACGGCCTCGGCGATGGGCGTGGCCAGCTTCCCGCCGGCACCGGAGATGGCAACTCGGATCATCGTGTCACGTTAGGGCGGCCGAGCTCAGCTCATATCGAGCGACATCCAGACCGAGTCCTCCACGGTGAAACCGTGACGGCTGTAGAACCTCCTGGCGGCGGCGTTCATCATCTCGGTCTCGAGGAACATGGTGGTAAGGCCCTGCTCCCGGACCCTTGCGATGACCCGGTCGAGGAGAACCGACCCGGTGCCCGACCCCGGCTCTCTCATGTACATCTCGTCGAGAAGGGCATCGCGCCCACCGGACTCGAGGCTGTAGCGCCAAGTGATGACGGCATAGCCCTCGAGACCGTCATGGTCCTCCACGACCCACACTTCTCCCAGGTCGTCATTGGCCAGCAACGGCTCGAGGGCGCCGGCCACCCGCTCCCTATCGAAGGGATGGCCGTCGATCAGGCAGAACTGCTCGGAGAGGGACACCAGCTCCGACAGGTCCCCAGGGCTCGCGCGCCGAACTGTGCTCAGGCCAGCGTCTCCGCGAGCGACTCGTCGAAGACCTGCAATGTGGTGGCCACGTCCTCATCGGTGTGCGCAGCGCACACGAACCAGGGCTCGAGGGCGTCGGGACAGGGCATCACACCACGCCGAATCATCGCGAACAGGGTCTTGTCGTAGAGCTGGTCGTTGTGCTTTGAGGTGTCCCGGAAGTCGACAAGGTCACCCTCACCCAGGAAGATCGAGAACATCGAAGGGTGGCCGATCACCTTGCCTTCCACTCCACGGTCGGCGAGGACCTTCTCGATCCCTTCCATCAGGGCCCGACCGACCTTCTCGATTCGGGCGTGGGGCTCGCCGGTGCTGAGTTTGTCCACTGTGGCGGACGCAGCCGCCGCGGCGATCCCGTTCCCCGAGTAGGTGCCTGCCTGCGCGATCCCCGCGGTGCGCCAGCCGTCGGCGACCCAATCCCGCATCGCGATCGCGGCGACCGGGAAGCCGTTGCCGATGGCCTTGGCATAGGTACCGATGTCCGGGGTGACCCCGAAGTGCTCCTTGGCGCCCCCGAGGGCGATGCGAAAGCCGGTCTTGACCTCATCGAATATGAGCACCGACCCGTTCTCATCACACAGTCTCCTCAGCCCTTCGAGGAAGCCGGGCTCGGGCATGATCCCGAACGCGTTTCCGAGCATCGGCTCGACGATCACCGCGGCAATGCTCCCGCCCTCGTCCCGAAATGCCCGCTCGGCGAGATCGAGGTCGTTGAAGGGAAGGGTGCGGATCACCGTCCTGATCGAGTCGGGGATCCCCGAGCTCGACTGCAGGGCGACAGGGCGGAACCGCGAGCCGAGCCCGCCCACCGGTACGCCCGCCGTCGAGAACAAAACGTAGTCGTGCATCCCGTGGTACTGCCCCTCGAACTTGATCACCACGTCACGACCGGTGCGTCCCCGGGCGAGACGAAGAGCGTGCATGGTCGCCTCAGTCCCTGTGTTGGTGAAGCGCATCGCGTCGGGCCAGCCCAGCGCTCCGATCACCTTCTCGGCAGCCTCGACCTCACGGCGCTGGGTCATGGCGAAGCTGGTCGCCTCGCCGGCCGCCTCGGCAACCGCTCCGGACACATCCGGATCGCCGTGCCCGAGGATGATCGGCCCGAAGCCACACTGGAAGTCGATGTAGCGCTTGCCATCCATGTCGAGCAGATGGCCGCCCTCACCGTGGTCGATCACGATGGTGTCGGTGTCACCCCAGTAGCGGAACTGGCTCGAGACACCGTTGACCAGGACCTTGCTGGCCCGTTGGTACCACTGTCTTGTCTGATCTCCCTGGAGACTCATGCTCTCACTCCTCTCGGAACCACCACGGCTTGGGCACCAGCTCCAGGTTCCAATGCACATGCCGCGCGGTTGTGAAACTGTCGAGTGCCTCTACACCCAACTCCCTTGCGTCGCCACTCGCCCGCACACCACCAAAAGGGGCGGCGAGGTTGTCGACAACCGGGTCATTGACCCAAACGGTACCCACCCGCAGCTCTCTATACGCTCTCTCCACCCGGGCCGGGTTGGTGGTGTAGACACTCGCCCCCAGCCCGAACGGCGTGTCTCCGGCCAACTCGAACGCCTGGTCGTCATCGTCGAAGGCCATCACCGGCATCACCGGGCCAAACGTCTCCTCCTTCATCAGATCCATCTGATGATTGACCCCGGCCACCACTGCGGGGCGGAGGAAGAAGCCAGGCCGCTCGATGGCATCACCGCCGGCCAGGACTTCCGCGCCTTGCTCGACCGCTCTTCCCACCGCGTCGATCACCTCACGCCTTCGCCCCTCACTGCGCATCGGCCCGACCTGGGTGGAGGCGTCGAAAGGGTCGCCGACCCGGATGGCCTCAGTCAACTTCACCGCCTGTTCGAGGAACTCCTCGTAGCGGGATCGATGGACGTAGACCCGCTCGGTCGAAGTGCACACCTGCCCGGCATTGAGGAACGAGGCCCAGACCACTCCTTGGGCCGCCACCGAGGCGTCCGCGTCCTCGAACACGATGGCCGGGTCCTTGCCGCCCAGCTCGAGATGCGAGGCCTTCATCGCCCCGGCGCAAAGGGTGGCCAGCCTGCTTCCCACCTCGGTCGAACCGGTGAAGGCGACCAGGTCCACGCGGGGGTCGGTGACCAGGCCCTCGCCGATGATGCGGCCCGATCCCATCACGGTGTTGACCACTCCAGGCGGTAGATGCTCCTCGAAGATCTCGGCCAACACCAGCAACGAGAGGGGCGTCTCCGAAGCGGGCTTGATGACGATCGTGTTGCCCGCGGCCAGGGCCGGGGCAACCTTGAACACGAGCAGAAGCAGGGGGTAGTTCCAGGGTATGAGGCAACCCACGACACCGTAGGGAGCGCGGAGGACGAGCGAGAGCTGGCCCGATTCGTTCGACGGAGCCACCCTGCCCCCGAGGACCCGGCTCAGCTCGGCGTACTGGCGGAACAGGTCCCTGGCCATGTCGACATAGAGATGGTTCCTGGACAGAGGGCGGCCGGTCTCGTAGGTGAGTGCCTCTGCGATGCGATCGCGCTTGCCCTCGATCGCTTCGGCGATTGCGTGCAGACACCGGCTTCGCTCGGGTTGAGCCATCGATTGCCAGACAGATTGCGCCCTGGCCGCTGCCGTGGTGGCCGCGGCCAGCTGGGAGGCATCGGCGCCGGCAAGAGTGGCGTGAGGCGCACCTCGGGCCGGGTCGATCACCTCGAACCTCTCCCCCGCCCCGGGAACCAGCCGGCCGTCGATCAGGAGGTGGTCCAACACCAGGTCGATGCTACTGAATGGCCATTCAGTCCGCTCCGGGGCGGCGGTACTCTTCCCCCATGGCTACCGACCTAGAGCTCTTCATCGCCGGAGAGTGGACCCAGGGAACCGGAGACGACCACTATGAGGTGCGGTCGCCCTCCACCGGCGAGCACATCTACAGCGTTCCCAAGGCGTCCGCAGCGGACATCGATCGGGCGGTGAGATCAGCCAGGAAAGCCTCCGAGGAGATGCGTCACTGGACCGCGTTCGAACGTGCGGAGTTGTGCCTGCGCATTTACGACCTGTGGCAGACCAGGGTCGACGAGGTCGCCCGCATCCTCTCGATGGAACAGGGCAAGCCCTACGAGGCGGAGGCGAAGGACGACATCGCCGAATCCGGCGACTACTTCCAGATCGCGGCCGAGGATGTCAAGAGACTGAAGGGCGAGTTGATCCCGACCACTAGCCGCCACCGGCGCATGTTCACCGTGCGGCGCCCGGTCGGGGTGTGGGTTGCGATCACTCCGTGGAACTTCCCGGTGATGATCCCGATGGAGTACGTGGGCCCAGGTCTGGCCACCGGCAACGCCGTGATCGTCAAGCCTCCCGAGTTCACGGCCTGGGCATTGCTCGAGATGGCCAAGGTGTTCGAGGAGGCCGGCGTCCCCAAAGGGGCGATATCGGTGATCCCCGGCGCCGGTGATATCGGAACCCGCCTAGTGACCCACGACGGGGTCGACGCGGTCGGCTTCACCGGGTCGTCGGCCACCGGGAAGAAGATCGTGTCGGTGATGGGCTTGAAGCGGTCGATCATGGAGATGTCGGGCAACGGCCCCACCGTCGTCACCGCCGATGCAGACGTGTCCAAGGCGGCAGAGGCGGCGGTGTACGGCGCCTACTACAACGCGGGCCAGGTATGTGTGGCCACCGAGCGCGTAATCGTCCTGGACGAGGTTCACGACGAGTTCGTCGAGGCAGCCCTCGAGGCCGCGGAGGAGGTGCGGCTCGGCGATCCCTTCGACGAGACAACGAACATGGGACCCCTCAACAACGAGCCGACTGCGGACAAGATGGATCGTCACATCGCCGACGCAGTCGACAAGGGTGCCGAAGTCCTCATGGGCGGAGGGCGGGTTCCCGGCTTCCCCACCGACCTCTACTACGACTTCACCATCCTCGACAAGGTCCCCGAGAGCTCTCTGGTCTCACAGGAGGAGTCATTCGGCCCGGTGCTCCCGATCCTCTCGGCCAGGGACGACGAAGACGCCGTTGGGGTCGCCAACCGGACCCATCTCGGGCTTCAGGCCGCGGTCTTCACCAATGACCTGAGCAAGGCGTTCTGGTACGCGGACCGGATTCGCTCCGGCACGGTCGTCGTGAACGATTCCACCGACTTCTGGGAGACCTTCCAACCGTTCGGGGGCGCCTCGGGGACCGATACGGGATGGGGGAGACAGCGGATCGACGAATTCACCGACCTGCAGACAGTGGTGTTCGTGCTCCGCGAGGAGGGCTAGCCGGGTCGAGGCAGGACGTGGAACGAACGACCGGGAAGGGCGTGCGCAGGCGGCCCGCTACTCCTTCATCGTCATGGCCATCCCGGCGAACCCACCGCCGAAGGCGCCAAGCAGGATCCCGGGCAGGAGTGCGGTCGTGAACGACTCGAAGATGTCGAGATCGGTGATGGCCCAGACTCCGAGGGTGAGCCCCACGAGGACCACAGGGATGCCGATGAGGATCCCGCGGGTGATCGCTGGCCCCATCGGGTCTGGTCCTTCGCTCTCCGTGTGCGCCATGCGGGCAATGATGCCAGAAACTCAGACCGCTTTGGCCGGGCGCACGGGCCGAGCCCGGTCGGCGGGTAGTCCCAGCCTTCTCACCGCGAGCACGAACGGCAACCCGATCCCGTAGACCGCGCCGGCCACCACGTACCCGGTGCCGATCGAATAGACGTCGGCGACCCGGCCGAGGGTCGGTTGCACCACCACTCCTCCCGCGCTTCCCATCAACGACGCGAAGGACAGGACCGTCGCTCGCTGCTCCGACGGGATGCAGTTGTTCATGTAGGCCTGCTGCATCGGGGAGGCCACCGCCCCGCCCAGCATGAAGACAGCGAGGAGGACGATCGCAACCCAGAACCCGAAAGGCTCGGCTGCCAACCCGGCCAGACCAACGCCAACCAACGCCAACGCCCCGACACTCACCTGGGTTGCGATCACCGCGGTCCGTGTCTCGAACACCCTCCTGACCAGGTTCACCGATGCACCACCGGCCATTTGGGCGAGGGCGAACACGGCTGCGGCGATACCGGCCAGGTACGTCGCGTTCGGATCGCCGTAGAGCTCCAGCAGATATGGCTGGAATGCGTAGAACACCCAGATGCCCACACCGGAGAGGAAGGGCGCGGCGTACATGAACATCCGGACCGGTTTGTTTCGCAGGCCGTGCTCGACCGATGATCGGAGGATGCCCCTGACCTGTTCCCCGACGCGGACGCCACGTGTCGGGTTGTACCCGATGTCCTTCATCCAGACCCACGCTGCTCCGATCACCGCGATCAGGAGCACGGAGCGCAATGCATAGGGGAGACCCAGATTGATCTGGCCCAAGAAACCCCCCGCCACGGTCCCGACCAGGGTGGCCGCGCCCGCCACGGTCTGCCCTCTGCCGAAAACGCTCTCCATGGCTCCTTCGAAGCCGGTTGCCGCCAGGGCATCGACCAGCCATGCCTCGGTGGCGCCGGAGAAGAACGTGAACCCCAGACCGATCAACGCCGAGACGAGGATCCACCAGCCGATGTCCGCTTCTACGTACCACAGTCCCAGATAGGCAGCCGTGGTCACGAGGAGTGTGGCTGCACCCAGGATGAACGAGACCTGCCGCCCAAAGGTGTCTGCGATCACCCCGGTGGGTACTTCGAAGAGGACCATCCCGGCTGTGAAGGCGGCATTTGCCACAAAGGCCTCGGTCAGGCTGAGGCCCGCATCGAGCAGGAAGAGAGTGTTGATCCCCCAGATCAGCGACGCGGCGAGGGTTTGGAGCAGCGTGAGGATCATGTAGGTCCGTTGGACGTGCTCAGGCGTCATGTATCACCAGGGAGGGCGGGCAGTTAGCGTAACGGTCGGATGCACATCCCCTACGAACAACGAAAACGCGAGATCCCTTTCGCCTCGTCGGAATACATATCGTTCGCGTCGAGAAACTCCTTCCTCGGCGTGCCCCCGGCGAGGATCGATGACCTCGGAGAAGGTGATGTGGTCATCATCGGTGCCCCATTCGACTGGGGCACCACCTACCGCCCAGGTGCCCGTTTCGGACCGCAGGCGATCCGCAACGCCGACTATGGGGCGATGGACGGATATCGGCCCCATCTCCCCACCGGGATCGACCCGTTCGAGGCGCTGGGAGTTGTCGACGTCGGGGACGTCTATGTCCGGCCTGGTGAGCTGGAGCTCTCCATCGGCCGCATCGCAGATGCAGTCGAGCAGATCAGTGCTGCCGGGAAGGTGCCGATCGTCCTCGGCGGGGACCACACGATCACCTGGCCCGACGCCCTGGGTGTGGCCCGAGTCCATGGGTTCGGGGAATTGGCCCTCATCCACTTCGACGCCCACGCCGACACCGGATTCATCCAGAACGGGTCACTCCATGGCCACGGCACACCAATGCGACGGCTGATCGAGTCCGGCGCCGTTCCCGGGCACCGCTTCGTCCAAATCGGCCTGCGCGGCTATTGGCCCGAGCCCGAGGTGATCCAGTGGATGCGAGAGCAGAAGATGCGGTCTTTCCTCATGAACGAGATCGTGGAGCGCGGGCTCGACGAGATCGTCGACGAGGCTGTCGACTACTCCCTCGAAGGTGGTGCGAAGGGAGTGTTCATCAGTGTCGACATCGACGTGGTCGATCCCGGTCTCGCCCCCGGGACCGGCACCCCGGAGCCGGGAGGGCTCACCTCACGCCAGATACTGGACACGGTCCGGCGGTTGTCGAAGGACCTGAACGTGCTGGGCGCCGATGTGGTGGAGGTGTCGCCTCCCTACGACGGCCCCGGTGAGCAGACGGTGTACCTGGCCAAGATCGGAAGA
>JBFYOJ010000033.1:0-14449 GCA_041303885.1 Acidimicrobiia bacterium
ACCGCTCGGGACGTCGATTCTCCCGAACCGTCTTCTCCGGGGCCGATCTGCAGACACTGGACAAGTCGGGTCGGGTCCTGGTCAAACCCGAGCTGAGGAAATACGCCGCTCTCAATGGGTCGACCGAGGTGGCGGTGATCGGTGTCTTCGACCACGTGGAGCTCTGGAACAAGGACCAATACATCGCCGATCGCGACGCAGGCGACGAGAGCTATCTCGAGGAGGACGAGTAAGGCAGCACGTGGCTGGTTCATCGCCAGCCCCCCGGAACCAATGGAAGGCCCCTGACTCCGCCCGCTTCCTTTGGTACCAGCGCCCGGGGGGCTGGCAATGAACCAGGACCGGAAGAAGGACAACGGGAGCTTTCACCGGCCGGTTCTGGCGCAGGAGGTGGTCGATCTGCTGGCCCCCGTCCTGCCGGGAGTCGTGGTGGACGCGACCTTCGGCGGCGGTGGACACAGTCGCCGATTGCTGGATGAGTTCGGAGGAGACGTGACGGTTATCGGGATAGATCGCGACCCAGAGGCACTGGCCAATGCCGGTGAGCTCGGTGTCGTCGCGATCGAGGGCAACTTCGCCGATCTCCGCCATCTGGTGAGCGAAGCCACGGACCGCCCGATCTCGGCCGTCCTCTTCGACTTCGGGGTCTCCTCGCACCAGCTCGACGAGGCGGCTCGCGGCTTCTCCTACCGCAAGGAGGGCCCCATCGACATGAGGATGGGCCCCGATGCAGGGTTCAGCGCATCGGAGATAGTCAACACCTGGCCCGAGGAGCGCCTCGCCGAGATAATCCGGCGATACGGGGAGGAGCCACTCGCCCGGCGCGTCGCCGCGGCGATCGTGGCCGGTCGCCCTCACCAGTCCACCAGCCGCCTGGCCACCGTCATCGCCGAGGCACTGCCTGCGGCCCGCCGCCGGGTGGGCCATCCTGCTCGACGGACCTTTCAGGCGTTGCGGATCGTGGTCAACTCGGAGTTGGATGCGATCACCAGTGGTCTCGACCAGGCGATTGGATTGGTTACGGGCGGTGGACGGGTCCTCGCCATCTCGTACCACTCGCTGGAGGACCGGATCGTCAAGCGCCGGTTTCACAGGGGCGCTGTCGGGTGCACCTGCCCGCCGGAGCTCCCGGTGTGCGGATGCGGCAACAGCGCAGAGCTGCGCATCCTCACCCGCAAACCGATCCGGGCGTCGGCAGCCGAGATCGAGATGAACAACCGGGCCCGGTCAGCCGTCCTTCGCGCCGCAGAGAAGGTGGCGGCGTGACCGCGGCCCGACCACTTCGCCGGGTCGCCAACGACCGAAGCTTGCGGGTCATCAAGGGCCACTCCTTGAAGCGGCTCACCCTCGCCCCCTGGACGATCATGGTGATCATCGGGGTGGTCGCCTTCCTGGGTTTGGGTTTCGCCCGCACCTCACTTGACAGGTCCGCCTTCGAACTCGATCGCCTCGACAAGGCCATCACCGAGCAAGAGGCGATCAACGAGCAGTTGAGGCTGGAGATCGCCCGCATGGAGAACCCGGCCCGCATCGCGCCGCTTGCCGAGGAGATGGGCCTGGTCATTCCCGGGAACACAAGGCAGCTTCTGGTGGACCTGGACGGCGGTGGCCCGGCGGTGGCCTCCGTCGAGGGAGAAGGAGACACGCAATGACGACCCGACGGCGCGCTGGAGCCGGGCTCGAGGACGGGGCATTGGGCCTCGGACCACCGGAGTCACGGCCGGGGATCTGACCCGTGGCTGCCACGAAGGCCGCCAGGAAGCCCAACCCCGCCAAGCTGCGTGTTGCCCTCATCGGCCTATTCCTGGTTGCCGCGTGGCTGGGCATGGCCTACCGCTTGGTTCAGGTGCAGGTCGTGCAGGCGGCCGACCTCGCCGATCAGGGGCTGAGCCAGCGTCTGGTCACCCGTGACCTCGCCCCACAGAGGGGGAAGATCTTCGACCGGAACGGGGAGCTGCTGGCGATGACGATCGAGGCGCAGAGCGTGTGGGCCAATCCCGGCCAGATCGAAGATCCGCTCTGGGTGGCGCAGCAGGTGGGCGGCTTGCTCGACGTCGACCCCGATCTGCTCTATGAGCGCCTCATTTCGGATCGCGACTTCGTGTACCTCAAGCGCCAGGTCGAGCCGGTCCTCGCAGAGCAGATCACCGAATTGGAGGTCCGCGGGCTCTACACCCATCCGGAGGCCACTCGCGTCTATCCCGCCGGCCAGGTGGCTTCGCACGTGAGCGGGTTCGTGGATATCGACGGGAACGGCCAGGAGGGCCTCGAGTACGTCTATGACGAGGATCTGCGCGGCATCCCGGGCAAGGCAGTATTCGAGCGTGATCTAGAGGGGCGGATCATCCCCCAGGGCATCAGCGACATCGCTCCTGCGGTGCCCGGGACCGATCTCAACACGACGATCGACCTGCCCCTGCAGTATCAGGCACAGCAGGCCTGCCTGTCCGCGTTGGTCCGCACAGACGCCGAGAGCTGTTGGGTGGTGGTGCTGGAGGTCGAAACCGGCGGTGTGTTGGCCATGGCCGGCGCACCGGTCTTCGACCCCGAAACCCGCCGCACCGTGGATGAGGAATGCGATCCAACTGAGGACCCGGTTTGCAGCTCGTTCTCGAACTTCGTCGTCCGCGGGGTGTACGAGCAAGGGTCGACCGAGAAGCTGATCACGGTCGCGGCCGCCGTCGAGGAGGGGGAGGTCGAGGCCTCGACATTGATCCCCGAGGTTGCAGACGTCCTGGAACTGCGGGAGGACGCCTGTCGTTCGGCTGACGATGACCTCTACGGCTGTTACCGCGACTTCGAGGAGCACGAGACCTCGGACATGACCGTGGCCGAGATATTCACTCGATCGTCGAACGTCGGCACGATCCTCGTCGCAGAGAAGCTCGGGCAGGATCGCCTCGTCTCATACATAGAGAAGTTCGGCCTCGGCTCACCGACCGGGATCGACTACTCCGTCGAGGCGCCCGGTTTCCTCAACTTCGAGGCGGGCTGCGAGACCTGTTGGGCATCGGCCGCGATCGGGTACTCGGTTGCCGCGACGCCACTTCAGATGGCCGCCGCTTATGCCGCCATCGGGAACGACGGTGTATGGACAGCTCCTCACATCGTCGCCTCCACGACCGATGTCGACGGTAACGAGGACGTGACCGGTCTGGAGACCAGACGGGTCGTCTCCGAGTCGACCGCAACCTTGATGCAATCCCTTCTGGCCAATGTGGTCGACGAGGGCACGGGCCGGGCGGCGGACGTAGAAGGCTATCGAGTGGGCGGCAAGACCGGGACGGCGAACAAACTCGGTGAGGACGGCCGTTACACCGAGGAGACCAGGGCCTCCTTCGTGGGGATGGCCCCAATGGATGACCCGAAAGTGGTGGTTGCCGTGCTCATCGATTCTCCGTCGTTCAAGTTCAGAACCGGTGGGGCCGCGGCTGCGCCGGTGTTCGCCGAGGTCATGGAGCAGGCCCTCCACCGGCTTGGAGTGACGCCCGATGCCACCGACGGGTAGCACGCTCGGTTCGGTCTCGAGCCGAGTCGGTGGGGCGTTGTACGGTGACCCGGAGACCTGGCTCTCCGACGTCACCCACGACTCGCGCGGTGCCGGGCCAGGGGTCCTCTTCGTGGCGGTGCGGGGCTCGACGCACGATGGTCATGACTTCATAGATGCTGTAGTGGAGGCCGGATCACCGGCGGTGGCCGTCGACCACAACGTGTCGGCTCGGGTGAGCCAGGTCGTCGTCGAGGACACCAGAGCTGCGATGGGTGCCATGGCAGCGGAGGTGCACAACGATCCGTCCGCGCATGTCCCGGTGATAGGAGTGACCGGGACCAACGGCAAGACCTCGGTCACCCACTACATCGAGTCACTGCTCGACTCGGCAGGGAAGCAAGGCGGGCTCATCGGCACGGTTCAGACCAGGGTGGGCTCCAGCGTCATCCCCTCGGCGCGCACGACACCGGAGGCGACCGACTTCCAAAGACTGCTGGCAACGATGCGCGATCTGGGGGTCGACGCCATCGCGGCCGAGGTCTCCTCGCATGCACTGGAGATGGGACGGGTCGCGGCAACCAAGTTCGCGGTGGCCGCCTTCACCAACCTCTCCCAGGACCACCTCGACTTCCACGGCACGATGGAGTCGTACCGGGCGGCAAAAGAACGCCTCTTTCGTGAGTACGAGGTGGGGGCCGCGGTGATCAATGTCGACGACCCGGTCGGCGCCGGGATCGCCGAATGGGCGGCTATGCCGGTGACCCGGGTCGGGTCGCACGGGGCCGTGCGCGCAGAGGACGTCAGGACGTCGCTGGAAGGGACGTCCTTCACCCTTGTAACACCGGATGGCTCGGCTCCGATCACGTCCCCCCTCGTTGGCTCGTTCGCCGTCGAGAACGCGCTGGTGGCGGTGGGCTGCTGCCTGACGATCGGTCTCGGACTGGAAGACGTTTCTCGCGGCCTCGGTGAGCTGCGTGGAGTCCCCGGCCGATTCGAGAAGGTCTCGGGGAATGGCCCGATCCATGTGATCGTCGACTACGCCCACACCCCGGGCGGGGTTCACCAGGCGATCTCGGTGGCCCGTTCGGTTGGTGGGGGCCGCGTTGTCGCCGTCGTCGGGGCCGGGGGCGACCGTGATCGGGAGAAACGGCCATTGATGGGACGGGCGGCCGCGGAGGCAGATGTGACCGTTCTCACCAGCGACAACCCCAGATCCGAGGATCCCGAGGAGATCCTGCGAGAACTCGCAGCCGGGGTTATGGCAGGGGACGCGATCATCGAGGTCGACCGCCGCCACGCCATCGAGATGGCCATCTCGGCAGCCTCCCCGGGTGACGTGGTGCTGATCCTGGGGAAGGGCCATGAGAGCGGTCAGGAGATCGGTGGCCGGGTGCACCCCTTCGACGATCGGCTGGTGGCACGGGAGATCCTCGGGCTGGGGCATAGGTCCGCGGAAATCCGGCCCGATTCAGGGAGCATGTCGCCGTGATCTCCCTCCTGATCGCCGCCACCGTCGGCTTGTTGGTCTCGATCTTCGGCACGCCCTACGCGATCCGCGTCTTCCGGCGCCGTGAAATCGGCCAGTTCATCCAGGAGGAGATCGTCGGGATGCACGGGCACAAGCAGGGCACCCCCACCATGGGAGGCCTCGTGTTCGTGTCGGCGGCGATCATCGGCTACATCGCTTCCCACGTCCGCCTGTTGAGCCCTTCCGGCGGGTTCTCTTTTGAGTTCCAGCCTCTCAGCTCGGGAGGTTTGCTCGCTGTGTTCGCCCTGGCCGGCATGGCCCTGGTTGGCCTGCTCGACGACTGGTTCAAATACTCGAACAAACGGAGCCTTGGCCTGTCGAAGTCGGCCAAGTTCGGGGGGCAGCTCGCCATCGCAGCCTTGTTTGCATGGGGAGCCACCGAGGCGGGGGTTGTGACCGAGATCTCCTTCGTGAGACCACTCGGGATCGATCTGGGCGCCTTCTTCGTCATCTGGGTCCTCTTCATGCTCACCGGTGCCGCCAACGGAGTGAACCTGGCGGATGGGATGGACGGCCTCGCCGGAGGCTCGTCTGCCCTGGTGGTCGCCTCCTACACGGTGATCGCATTCTGGCAATTCCGAAATCAGGCGCCGTTTCGCATTCCGGGCGTCTATCAGGCCGTCGATCCGCTCGAGCTAGCCATCGTCTCGGCGGCGATGTTCGGGGCGATCCTGGGCTTCCTGTGGTGGAACGCCCCTCCGGCCAAGATCATCATGGGCGACGTCGGCTCACAGGGGATCGGTGGTCTACTCGCCGCCCTTGCCCTGCTCACGAACACCCATCTCCTCCTCGTGGTCCTGGGAGCCATCTTCGTGGCAGAGACGGTCTCGGTGATGCTCCAGATCGCCAGCTTCAAGCTGTTCGGCAAACGGGTCTTTCGGATGGCGCCGATCCACTATCACTTCGATCTCGGCGGGTGGCCGGAGACCACGGTGGTCATCCGTTTCTGGATTCTCACCGGTCTCGGCGTGGCTCTCGGGCTCGGCCTTTTCTACGGGGACTTCCTGCGGCTGGAGGGCCTGTTGTGAACCGGGCCCTCGTCCTGGGAGCCGGCGTCTCCGGTCTCGCTGCGGCCCGTCTGGCCAGGAGCCGGGGCCTGGTGGTGACCGTGTATTCCGAAGAGCCTTCGCCCGAGACCCTCGAGCAAGGTTTCGCCGCGGCCGGCGGCGGTTGGGACCCGGTTCTGCTCACCGGGGTAGACCTGGTGATCGCCAGTCCCGGCTTCTCCGAGCGGTCGATTCCGATCGTCGAGTCGTTGGAGTGGGGACTGCCCGTCTGGAGCGAGATCGAGTTCGCCTGGCGCCATCTGCAGGTCCCCATTGCTGCAGTGACCGGCACCAACGGGAAGACCACCGTGACCGAGGCGACTTCGGCGATGCTCGAGGCATCGGGCATCGACGCACCAGCAACAGGGAACATCGGCTCGGCGCTCTCCGATCACGTCGACGAGGACCATGAGGCGATCGTCGTCGAGGTATCGAGCTTCCAACTGCGGTTCTGCGAGACCTTCCATCCCACTGCCGCCGCAATCACCAACGTGGCCGTCGACCATCTCGACTGGCATGGATCCGAGCACTCCTATAGGTCGGCGAAAGCCAGGATCTTCCTCAACCAATCCGCGGATGACCTTCTCGTGTACGACGCCGATGACCAGGGAGCGGCCTCCCTGGCATCCTCCGCCCGAAGCGAGTTGTTCCCGGTGTCCGGATTGCACCTCCCGCCTGGAGGCGGGGGGGTGGACGACGGGCATCTCGTGATTGGCAACGTCTCGATATCGATCGGGGACCTCACCTCCGACGACCCGATTCACCTGGTCAACATCGCCACTGCTTCGGCGCTGGCCCTTCGCATGGGCGCCAATCCCGAGGGTGTGATCAGGGCAGCCAAGGCCTTCACGCCGGGCGCTCATCGCAGGGAGGTCGTTGCCCGGGGCCATGGTGTGACCTGGATCGACGACTCGAAGGCGACCAATCCTCACGCTGCCCTCGCCTCGATTCGCGCCCATGGCTCCGTGATCTTGATCGCGGGCGGTCTCCCCAAGGGGCTCGACGTCACACCTCTGGCGCGGGAGCCCAATGTCCGCCTCGTCCTGGGGATCGGGAACGCCGGACCCGCCCTGGTGGAGGCTGCCGGCCCACGCGGCCGACTGGCCGACACCCTCGAGCAAGCGGTCGAGATGGCCGCAGCCTTCACCGAGCCGGGCGACACGGTCCTACTCGCACCGGGTTGCGCCAGCTTCGATCAGTTCATCTCGTATGCGGACCGGGGAGACAGATTCACGCACCTGGCCATGGAGATCACCGGAGGAGGTATCAGCTAGATGACGGCGAACGTGACGTCGATGGCCCGGGTTCGAGCCGCAGCTCGGGATCGCGCCGAGCGGATCAGGATCAACAACCGCACGGCGACGACCCTTCTCGTGCTCGTCGTGGTCCTGGTCGTGATCGGCCTTGGCGCCACCCAATCCGCGTCTTCCGCCGTTGCCATCGAGCAGGCCCAGGATCGGTTCTACTTCTTCAAGCGTCAGCTGGTCGGAGTCGGCATCGGGACGATCGCGCTCCTCGTGACCAGCCGTGTCCCGTACGGCTTCTATAGGAAGGTGGCGCTGCCCGCGTTTGTGGCGACTGTCGCCGCCCTGATCGCGGTGCTCGCCGTGGGTCCTGAGATAAGTGGTGCCCGAAGGTGGCTGCCGATCGGGGGCTTCAGCTTCCAGCCATCCGAGTTGGCCAAGGTCAGCATTGTCTTCGTGCTCGCTTACCTCCTCGAGCGCAAGCACAGGCTGCTGACCCGGTTCGGGCATTTCGTTGTCCCGGTGATCTTCACGGTCGGGACCCTCGGTGCCCTGGTCATGCTCCAACCCGACCTGGGCACGACCATCATCATCGGTGCCGCCGCCATGGCAGTGATCCTCGCCAGCGACACCCCTTTTCGGTACGTGTTGTCGTTGGCATTCATGGTGGTCGCAGCGGCGTCCGTCCTCGCTTTCAGCGATCAATACCGGGTCGACAGGATCGTTGGGTTCCTCGACCCCTGGGGGAATGCAAGTGGTGAGGGATACCAGCTGATCCAGGGCTATTACGCCCTGTCCAACGGAGGGATTTTCGGCGTCGGCCTCGGGGCAAGCCGGGCACGTTGGTTCTATCTGCCCAACGCGCACACCGACTTCATCTTTGCCATCATCGGCGAAGAGACCGGCCTCATCGGGGCACTCACCGTGATCGGCCTCTTCATCGTTCTCGCCCTCGCCGGGTGGCTCGTCGCATCTCGCGCTCCGGATCGATTCGGTCGGATGATCGCTGCCGGTCTCACCTCGTTTCTCTCGTTCCAGGCGCTGGTGAACATCGGCGGAGTCCTCGGCGTCATGCCGATCACCGGCATCGCCCTCCCCTTCGTCTCTTTCGGGAGCACCGCCCTGATCGTGTCGATGGCTTCGATAGGCATCCTCGTCAACATCGCCCAGTCAGGAGTCCAGGCAAAGACATGACGTTCCTGATCGCTGCAGCCGGCACCGGCGGGCACGTGTTCCCGGGGCTGGCAGTGGGCGAAGCGCTCGTCGATCTGGGTGTTGACCAGGCGGAGATGTTGTTCGTGGGCGGCGATCGCTTGGAGGCGACGGTCTACCCCGAAGCCGGATTCCCGTTCCTCGGGCTCGAGATGAGGGGCCTGAAGCGATCATTCACACCGAAGAACCTGAGCCTTCCCCGGGTGGTGTGGCGTGCACGCGACTCCATCGCGGACGAGATGCGCCGAAGGGCAGTGAAGGTGGTGCTGGGAATGGGGGGCTATGTGACCATCCCCGCGGCCCTCGCCTCCCGGAAGGGCGGGTGGTGCCCACTGTTCCTGGCGGAGCAGAACGCGGGTGCCGGGCTGGCCAATCGAGTCGCCTCCCGCTGGGCAAGTCGCTGTTTCACTTCGTTTCCACGGACCGAGGGTCTGGAGCGGGGAGAGTGGGTTGGCAACCCGGTGCGAAAGGCCCTTGCTCGATTCGACCGGACGCACCTGCGTCCGACCGGGCTCGCCCGATACGGTTTGGAGCCCGAGCTGCCGGTCCTCGGCGTGCTCGGTGGCTCACTGGGCGCCGGGGTGCTCAACCGGGCTGTGAGGGAGATCGTGGCGTCCTGGGACGGGCCGCCGACCCAGATGGTCCATCTCGCCGGTCCAGGGAATCTGGTGACACTGGAGGGTGAAGCCCGGGAGTTGCGGTGGCACCAGGTCGAGTTCGAGGATCGAATGGATCTGTTCTACGCGGCTGCCGACCTGGTCATCGCCAGGGCGGGCGGGGGAGTGGCCGAGCTGACCGCAACAGCCACCCCGTCGATTCTGATCCCGGGTGAATTCGGCTCGTCGGGGCACCAGGCGGCGAACGCCGAGTTCCTCCGAGCTGCAGGGGCCTCGTTGGTCCTACCCGAGGGTCGAATAGGAGAGCTAACCGGGCTCGTTCGCGACACTCTCTTCGACCCCGCTGCACTTGCCGCTCTGCGAAACGGAGCCCGGGAGGTCGCCAAGCCCGACGCCGCATCGACCATCGCCCAAGCGATGGTGGAGGCGGCCGGGTGAGACTCGCCTACCACCGGGTGCACCTGATAGGAGCCGGAGGAGCCGGGATGAGCGCCATCGCCAAGGTGCTCGCCGGCATGGGCCATGAGGTCTCGGGCTCCGATCTGCGGGGAGGGGCGACCCTCGACCGGCTGGAGGACTTCGGGATCGCCACCTACACCGGTCACCAACCCGAGACGGCTCGCACCGTCGATCTGGTCGTCGCCTCGTCGGCCGTGCCCGAGCGTGATCCCGAGTTGGCAGCCGCCGCGGAGGCCGGGATCCCGATCTGGCGGCGTCCCGACCTGCTCGATGCGCTCACCGAGGAAATCCCCACCATCGGGGCGACCGGGACCCACGGGAAGACGACGACTACCGCACTCCTCGTGGCCGCCTTACGGGCCGCCGGGGAGGACCCGAGCTTCATCCTGGGGGGTGACCTCGCCTATTGGAACACCAACGGGCACCACGGAGCCACGGACCTGCTCGTGCTGGAGGCAGACGAGGCGTTTCGAACCTTCGAGCGTCTCCATCTCAACGGCTTGGTGGTGACCAATGTCGAGCCGGAGCATGTCGAGCATTTCGGCGGCGAGAGTGAGCTGCTTGCCAGCTTCATCGGCGTCGCCCAGGCAGTCGATGGGCCAGTGGTGGCCTGTGCCGACGATCCGGGTGCGCTGGCGGTGGCGAGGGCAGCCGACGCGATCACCTATGGCATCGACCCGTCGTCCCAGTGGCGGATCGTGGATCTCAGCGCCATGGATGGCGGCAGCAGGTTCGATCTGGTCGGCCCCGCCGATCGGGTCCACGTCAGCCTGGGCCGACCCGGCCTCCACGTGGCGAGGAATGCGGCCGGGGCTATCGCTCTTCTCTCCGCGCTGGGCCGTGACGTGCAGTCGATCGCGCTGGGGCTGGCCTCGTTTCGAGGTGTGGCCAGGCGATGGGAGCATCGCGGGACTGTCTCTGGGGTGGTCCTCATCGATGACTACGCGCATCATCCCACCGAGGTTGCAGCCACGCTCGCTGCAGCCGTCGGGGCTGTCCCCGGGAGGGTCTGGGCGGTATTCCAGCCACATCTCTACAGCCGGACCGAGAGGTTCCAGGAGGAGTTCGGCGAGGCCTTGAGCAGCGCCGACGAGGTCGTGGTCACAGATGTCTATGGGTCGCGGGAGGAGCCTGTGCCGGGAGTGACCGGGGAGCTGGTGGTGGACGCCGCCCGCAGGCACGGCGCCCGCGCTCATTACGTGCCGCACCTGGCCGATCTCGCCGGGTATCTGGCCGACCGGGTCGATTCCGGCGACCTGGTGCTCACCATGGGCGCCGGCGACATCACCCTGGTACCGACCGAGCTGGCGATGAGATTGGCGGAGCGGGATCGATGACCCTCGAGTCGTTGCTGCTGGAGGGGTTGGTCACCGAGAACGTCCCATTGGGCCCGCTTACCACCTACAAATCCGGGGGGCCTGCCCGATTCTTCATGGAGGCGCGCAGTGTGGCCGATCTGGAGAGGATCACGGGGTCGGGTGCGCTCGCAGAAGTCCCTCTCCTCGTGCTCGGCCGGGGGTCCAACCTCGTGGTGTCCGATGAGGGCTTTCCCGGGCTGGTCATCCATCTCGGCCCTGGTTTCGGCCACGTCGAGATCGACGGGCTCGTTGTCAGAGCGGGTGGCTCGGCCCCCCTGGCCCAGGTGGCGCGAACCAGTGTGAATGCAGGGCTCACCGGTCTCGAGTTCTTCATCGGCATCCCGGGCTCGGTGGGCGGGGCGGTCCGGCAGAATGCCGGCTGCTTCGGTACCGAGACCCGGGACCGTCTGCTCGAGGCTGTCCTCCTCGACCTGGCGACAGGAACCACCCAGCCGAAGACCGCCGAACAGCTGGAGATGTCCTACCGGCACTCGAACCTGAAAGCGATCGAGGTGGTTCTCGAGGCCGTGTTTCAGGCCGGCCCGGACGAGGTCGGCAAGGGGCGGCAGGAGTTGCGACGAATCACCCGTTGGCGGAGGGACAACCAGCCGGGTGGCGCCTTCAACGCGGGAAGTGTGTTCAAGAACCCTCCGGGGACCACCGCCGGCGAGATCATCGACTCGGTCGGTCTCAAGGGGATGAGAGTGGGGGATGTCTCAGTGTCGACCAAGCACGCGAACTTCTTCGTGGCCGGCCCAAAGGCCACTTCGAGTGACATCCGGAGACTGGTCGTGGCCGTGAAAGACCGCGTTCGCGTCGAGACCGGCACCATTCTGGAGCCGGAGATCCAGTTCGTGGGGTTCGAAGATGAGCATTGATCCGCGGTTGGCCGAGCGAAGGCGGGAGGTCGCCGAGGATCGGGCGCGCCGAAATGTCTCCCGTTTGGTTCGGTTCCTCATCGCGCTCGGGATCCTCGGTGCCCTGGTATGGATCTTTCTCTCACCGCTACTCAGTGTCAAAGAAGTGATCACCACAGGTGTTGCAGTCAGCTCGACCCATGGCGCACTGGTCGATCAGGGTGTCCTGGCCGGCACACCTCTGATCCTGATCAGAACCGAACAGGTGGCTGCCGACCTGGAGCGGGATCCTTGGGTCCGCTCCGCATCCGTCGAGATCGACTGGCCCGATCGGGTCGTTGTCCGCGTGGAGGAGCGGGCGCCGGTGGCCTGGGTGGAGACCGCTGAAGGATGGCAGCGGCGGGCGGTGGACGGGGTCGGCCTCCCCTCGGCGCCCGACCCGGACGAGTCGCTCCCCTGGGCTCGGTTCAACGACCTATCTGGCCCGGATGCCGAAAGCACGTCTCAGGTCCTGGGTGCTCTCGAATTCGCCGCATCCCTCGCCGCCGAGCTCAGATCGGGGACCACCATCTGGGTGGAGGGAACCGGTGAGCTGTGGGCGGAGGTTTCGGGCTACCCGGTGCGATTGGGGAGACCGGTCGAGATGGAGGCGAAGGCGCTCAGTCTGGCGGCCTTGCTCCGGGAGGGGCCGGCGCGGGGGTCGATATTGACCCTGATCGCCCCCACCCACCCCGCCATCTCCCCTCCCGACACCGAGCGCGAACCTGCTGAGGAACAACCCTAAATGTGTAGTTGAGGCTTATGGATATGGCTTTACTTGGCTTCGAGCGAACGGTAAACCTCTACCTCAGCCTTGGATTTCAACTGGAGGATTTGAAGTGAGCACGTCGAGCGGCGGTTATCTGGCCGTCATAAAAGTGGTCGGGATCGGAGGAGGCGGGGTCAACGCCGTGAACCGCATGGTCGAGGCTGGGATTCGCGGCGTCGAGTTCATCGCCCTCAACACCGATGCCCAGGCCCTCCTGATGAGTGACGCCGACGTTAAGTTGGATATCGGCCGCGATGTGACCCGTGGTCTCGGGGCCGGTGCCAATCCCGAGATCGGGCGAGCCGCTGCCGAGGAGCACCGGGCCGAGTTGGAGGATGCCCTGAAGGGATCCGACATGATCTTCATCACCGCCGGCGAGGGTGGGGGAACCGGCACCGGTGGCGCCCCTGTGGTGGCCGAGGTCGCCCGCTCGGTGGGGGCCCTGACCGTTGGCGTGGTCACTCGCCCCTTCGGGTTCGAGGGACGGCGTCGGGCGGTGCATGCCGAGCAGGGGATCGACGATCTGAAAGATGCGGTGGACACCCTGATCGTGATCCCGAACGACCGTCTCCTCGATGTCGGTGACCCTTCGGCTCCAATCGCCGAAACCTTCCGTCTCGCCGATGAGGTGCTGATGAGTGGCGTCGCCGGGATCACCGATCTGATCACCACTCCCGGCCTGATCAATGTCGACTTCGCCGACGTCCGCACCATCATGTCCGACGCGGGCTCGGCGGTGATGGGCATCGGCCGGGCCACCGGGGAGAATCGGGCAAAGCAGGCCGCGGAGAGGGCCATCTCCAGCCCGATGCTGGAGACCTCGATGGAGGGCGCCAAGGGAGTCCTCCTCTCCGTCGCCGGGCCATCGTCGATGACTCTGCACGAGGCCACCGAGGCGGCTCGTGTCGTGGCCGATCATGCCGATCCCGAAGCCGACATCATCTTCGGTGCCATCGTCGATGACGATTTGGGCGAGGAGATGAAGGTGACCGTGATCGCTGCGGGTTTCGAGCGCAGGCGCCAGTCAGGTCGGAGAGAGCCGACACGACCGACCAGGCCGACCTACTCGGGTGTCGGCGAAGGGGACGACGACCTCGACATACCGACCTTCGTCCAGGGATGAACCAGCCCCCCGGATCTGACGGGGTGGCATTCACCGACGGGGGAGATGGCGACCAGCGCAACGACCTGACCGCCCGGTCTGCCGTCTCGTCGTGGCTGGGGATCTCACGGCAATGGGCGACGCTCAGACAGGTGCACGGGACCCGGGTGGTGAAGGCCGGTGGTCCCGGTGAGCTCGACGAGGCCGACTCCATGTGGACCGAGCAGCCCGGTCTCCCACTGGCGGTGTTCACCGCCGATTGCTTCGGCGTCGTCCTCCTCGCAGACGGGGCAGTCGGCGTCGCCCATGCCGGCTGGCGTGGCGTCTCCGCTGGGGTGGTCTCCAGGCTCCGCGAGGAGATGGCAGGTCATGGGCATCCTCCACGACGTGCCGCGATCGGGCCCGGCATCGGGCCGTGTTGTTTCGAGGTCGGGCCGGAAGTGGCAGAACGATTCCCGGCCGATGCCGCCGAGACGAGCTGGGGGTCGACATCAGTGGATCTGGCATCGGCTCTGCGGCGCGAGCTCGACGGCATCGATGTTTGGGTTTCGGGTGCCTGCACCATGCATGACCCTGGGCATTTCAGTCACCGTCATACCCGCACCTTGCTCCGTCATGCCACCATCGCGTGGATCCCATGAGCTATGAGAGCGTCATAGAGAGGGTGGCAGCAGCTGCTGGACGGGTGGGCCGTGACCCGGCGTCGGTGACACTGGTGGCGGTGTCGA
>JBFYOJ010000034.1:0-11266 GCA_041303885.1 Acidimicrobiia bacterium
GCCCTGCTGCATCCCCTGGGTCGGGTCGTGGGTTTCCCAGAAGACCTTCAGCAACTCCTCATATGAGATTTCGGCCGGCCGGAAGACCACGAGTACCACCTCGGAATGACCGGTGCGGCCGGTGCACACCTCCTCGTAGGAGGGATTCGCGGTGTAGCCGCCGGCGTAGCCGACCGCCGTGGTGTGGACGCCGTCCATCTTCCAGAATCGACGCTCCGCTCCCCAAAAGCAGCCCATGCCGAATACCGCCGACTCGGTGTCGGCGGGAAACGGCCCGTTCAGAGGGTTCCCGTTGACGTAATGAGCCGGAGGGACCGCGACCGCCCGGGACCGCCCGGGAAGAGCGTTACCGGCATCGGGCATCTCGGTCTTCTTGTGGCCGAACATAAGGATCCTCCGATCGTCGAGCAGTCAGGTACTCACTACCGCTTCGAGCTCCATCTCGACCTTCCATCGGGAGTCGAGCAAGCCACCCACGACAACCATCGTCGAGGCCGGTCTGATTCCCGAGAACACCTCCCCGTGAGCCTCCCCGATCGCGCCACTGTCACCGGCATCGGTGATGAACATGCGAGTTCGCACCACGTCGTCGGCCCGTCCACCGGCCTGCTCGAGGGCGGCGAGCATGATCTCGATGCAGCGACGAGCTTGAGCCTTGGGGTTGGGGTCCACCGTGCCGTTCGGCCAGATCGGCGCCGTGCCCGCCACCAGCACGCGGCCTCCCGTGCGGACCGCCCGGCTGAACCCGACCGTCTGCTCGTAGGGGCTCCCCGATGAGATGTTCATGCGTTCCATGCCGGCGAAGCTAGCCGGGGCGCGGCACCGCTCCGGGAAGCCCGAGCGGTTGCATCGCACTTCTCGTGCCTGTTGCCGTTCGGTACGCTCATCAGCCACTCATGCGCGCACTGCGCTCCACTTCCCGCGCCCTGCTCACGGTCCTTGCCGTCGCGTTGTTCGCGTCCGAGGGTCCTTTCGCGTTCGCACAGACCGTTGACCAAGCCGAGCAGCAGGTGGAGGAGGCAGAAACCCGCGCCGAAGTCGCTGCCGGCCTGGTCGACGACGCCCTGTCCGAGCGTGCCGGGATCGAGGCCGACCTGGCCACCAGCATCTCCCGGATCAGCGACCTCTCCGCCGAGTTGTCCAAGGTCTCCTCGAATCTCGAGACTCTCAAGGCACAGATCGGCTTTGCCGACGCCGAGCTCTTGGGTATCGAGGCCGACCTGGAGAGCTCTGCAATCGACGCCTACATGACCGCTCTGGTCACGCCCGGAGTCACCTTCGTCAATTCGACCTCGGTGGAGGAGGCGATGGTGGCCGGCCAGGTGGTCGAGGACGTGGTCAACTCGGGAAAGGCGCGGGTCGACGAGTTGGTGATCAAGCGCGATGCGCTGGAGAAGCTCCACATCGACTACGAGGCCCGCCAGGACCAGGTCGCCGCCCTCAAGGCCGCGGTTGACGCCGAGATCGAGCACCTCGCCGCCCTCTACGAGGAGGCCGACGCCGCAGTCGCCGAGGCGATACGGCAAGCCAATTCGGCCGATGCCGCGTACCGCGAGGCGCTCAGTGCAGTCGATGCTGCCCAGGCGCGGGAGGCCGAGAAGAAGC
This sequence comes from Acidimicrobiia bacterium, assembly GCA_041303885.1. Taxonomy (GTDB): domain Bacteria; phylum Actinomycetota; class Acidimicrobiia; order Spongiisociales; family ZC4RG35; genus JARDZU01. The sequence continues at coordinate 1,606 of JBFYOJ010000034.1, forward strand.
GGCAGGAACAACGGGAGCCGACGCCCACGACCATTCCGTCCGACCCCAACCCCGGGAGCACCACGACCACGGCCCCGCCCGCCCCGAACACAACCGAGGACGACGGAGGCGGCGGCAACTGGGACTTCCCGGCCGCGGTCGAGCGCTGGCGCCCCACCGTCCAGCAGCACTTCCTTGGCAGCCGGGTCGATCAGGCCCTGCGGATCATCCAGTGTGAGAGCCTCGGTGATCCGGATGCCTACAACCCGTATTCTGGTGCCTCCGGCCTGTTCCAGTTCCTACCGTCGACGTGGGCGAGCACCGCACCCAAAGCAGGGTTCCCAGGAGCCAGCCCATTCGACCCCGTGGCGAATGTCGCGACAGCCGCCTGGCTGGCAAACCGATACCAGGAGCTCGGGATGTCCTACTGGCAACCCTGGTCGTGCCGCCGGACCCTCGGGTAGCCCGGTTCGGCCGTCGCGGACGCTGCCCTTACAATCCCGCCGCCAATGGACTCACCCAACCTGAACGCGGGCCGCCAGATCGTCTTCATGGCACTGGCGCTCCTTGCCACCTTTCCCGGTGTCTTCCTCAGGCTGACCGGGACCCATCCCGACCCGATTCTCGGTGCGCTCGCCTACGGGCTGGCGATCGTCGGAGCTGCCTTCATCCTCTCCTGGGCCGCCGAGGTGATCCAACTGGACATAGCCGCAGGCCTGGCTCTGGCCCTGCTTGCCTTGATCGCGATCCTGCCCGAGTATGCGGTCGACTTCGTGTTCACTGCCAAGGCCGGCCAGGAGTTCGCAGAGACCGGGCAGTCTTCCCAATACGGACCCCTCGCTTTGGCCAACATGACCGGCGGCAACCAGCTGCTGATCGGCCTCGGCTGGCCACTCGTGATCCTGATCGGCACCTGGCGGGTGAAGAAGATGGGCGCGGCTCCGGCTGACGCTGAGGGAACCACATCCGAGGAGATTCACCTGTCGAGGGGCCAGTCGGTGGACATCGCCTACCTGACCATCGCATCGCTCTACGGGCTGTCCCTCTTCCTCAAGGAGACGCTGACCCTCGTCGACGCGGCCATCCTCATCGGCATCTACGTGCTCTATCTGAGACGGCTCTCCGGTGCTCCTCCCGGGGCCCCGCACCTGGTCGGCCCCTCGGCGTTCATCGGGGCGCTCCCCAAACGTGCCCGGAGGATCATCAACTATGCCGGCTTTGTGGTGGCCGCCGGGGTGATCCTCCTCTGTGCCGAGCCGTTCGCAGAGTCGATCATCGAGCTGGGTGCGGCAATCGGGGTGAGTGAGTTCTTGCTGGTCAAGTGGATCGCCCCCACTGCCTCGGAGGCGCCCGAGCTGCTGGTCGCCACCTTGTTCGCCTGGAGGCTGGCAAGCCGCACCGGGTTGGGGGCGCTGGTGTCCTCGAAGGTCAACCAATGGACACTCCTGGTTGGGACGCTGCCAATCGTCTTCTCCATCTTCGCCGGGGTGCTCCATGGACTCCCCCTCGACACGGTCCAGCGTGTGGAGCTGTTCGTGACCGCGGCTCAATCGGTGTTCGCTGTAGCCATCGTCGCCAGCAGATCTGTGAGCAGGCGTGAAGCCTGGGTCATGCTCGGACTATTCGTCGCACAGCTCGCCGAGTCGGGTCTGGCCGAACTGGGCCACATCTCGGAGGAGGCTTCCGCAAACGCGCGGATCGGGGTTGGAATAGTGTTCTTGTTGGCCGCGGCCTGGGTTCTGCGCCGTGACTTCCGATCCCTCGCCAACAACATGAGAGACGGTCTCCGCACCCCGTGGGACGAACTCGCCCGGGACGAAGCCGCCGCCTGAAAACGAGAGCCGGACAGACATCTTCCCAGGCATGCAGTCCGGGGGTACGTTCGAGCCAGACGTCTGACAACAAGGGGCTCCATGGCGACCAAGCATTTCTCTCCCGCAGTCTTTGCCTTCTTGAAGGAGCTGGAAGCGAACAACGAGAAAGCCTGGTGGGATGAGAACAAGGACCGCTACGACACTGTCGTCCGCAAACCTGCCCTCACTTTCATCGCAGACTTCGCCCCTCACCTCGGCCGTATCTCCCCCTATTTCGTCGCCGACCCCAAACCTGTGGGCGGCTCCTTGATGCGTCCGTATCGGGACACCCGATTCTCTCCGGACAAGACTCCATACAAGACGAATGTCGGGATTCAGTTCAGACACCGCACGGGAAAGGACATCCCTGCCCCCGGTTTCTACCTACGCCTCGAGCCTGGTGCCTGTTATGCCGGAGTCGGGATGTGGCACCCGGAGACAGCCGTAGCTCGCCGGATCCGCCAGGCAATCGACGACAACGTGACGGGTTGGGAGATGGCGGCCAAAGGCGACGAGTTCTCCGCCATCTGGTCCACCAAGCAGGACGACGACGAGACGCTCAAGCGGGTGCCAAGGGAATACGCGGACGACCACCCGCATGCCGACGACCTGAGGATGAGGTCGTTCATCGCCGGAGCAGGGTTGACCCAAAAACAGGTGACGTCATCCGGATTCGATGAGGACCTGGCCGCAATGTTCTCCAAAGCCGGGCCGTTTGCCAGGTTCCTGTGTGACGCGATCGGTGTTCCGTTCTAGGATTGCCTTCGCTGTCTTGTCGCCTAGCTTGTAAGGAGTTTCCGTGTGGGGGGCCGAGACATGACGACATTCCCGGGCAGAGTCGCGCTCGAAGACGACCAGGTCCCGGTCACGGTCGGGCTCGAGGACGACAAGATCAGCCTCGTCTCCGGTGAGGTGTCGATCGGGGAGTGGGGAGCCGGGGAGTACATCGTCATCGATCTCGGCGAAGGCACCTTCGTCATCGAGGCGGAAGAAAGCTCGCTCTCCTTCCAGCCGGACGATCCCGGAGGCTTCGCTCGAAGCATCGGACAGGAATCCCCCAAGACCCAGACCGAGGCGAGGGCGGCGGTCTTGGACTCCATCGAGATCAAGGAGAGCCCGCCGCCGCATGCGTCCACCCTGGCTGCCTTCTACACCCTGGTAGTGGTGACCTCGGCACTCGGGATCTGGGCACTGATCACGCTGCTCTAGGACGGCAACTCGAGCCAACCGTTGACGTGATCGAGCAGGTACTCGCTCACGTCATGTGAGCGATCCAGCACGTCGCAGAGCTGCTCTCTTCCCATCAGGACATCGACCAGGCTGACCGACGCCTTGCCGGTCAAGGTGAGACGGCGCTCCGGGGCGTCGGTCACTGCCCCGTAGGAGTCGATCGCCGAGACCTCCACCGGGAGGGAAACGCCGGCAACGCCGGCGAGATCCGTAGCCAGGACGAGGAGATCCGGGGGCTTGAGCAAGGGCGGGACCGCCCAGTTGAAGAAGAGGTCGAGGTGATAGATGTTCTCGGGCTCTTCGAAGTCAGAATCCATCTCGTCCAAGGCCTCGCGGAGGGAGAGGACCACTTTCGGGTCGACGTCCAGGGCAACATGGAGGTCGATCGGCCCGCCGCATCCCGCTTCAGGGTGAAGGTCGACCTCCCAGGACTGCCGGAGCGAGTAGGTCTCCACGAAATGACGCTCGTCATGGACATGAAACCCGTGCTCGGTGGCGTGCTCTTTGAAGTCGGCGACGAAACCGGCGATGTCGATGGACATTGACCGCGAGGTTATTGCAAGCCCGATTCAAATGACAGCGGGCTCAACGCTCGCGGCGATACCACCCCACCACAAGCCCGACCAGGAAGGCCACCACCGCAGTTCGAGGGAATCCTTCCAGGGGCTCCGCCACCAGCACCTGCGGATCGGAGTGCACCGGGACCTCGGATCGCTCGGTCTCGACCGGGACCAGCCGATCGGCGTAGACCCTGGTCACCTCGGCTCCGAACAAAAACACCATCGAGAGGAAGTAGGCGAGGAAGAGCACGACCACAAAGGAGCCGGCGAAGCCGAGCGCCGTCGTCGGCTCGAATAGCTCGAACCAGACGCCCATGCCGTAGGAGGCAGCGAGGAACACCGCGGCGGTGAAGCCGCCACCGACCCGGACCGCTCGCCACGGGATCGTGACCGCGGTCATGGTCTGGAAGATCAAGGCAAACACCACGGGCAGCAAGAGGAGCGAGACGATGGGCGCGAGCACCGAGATGAGCTGGTGGGCCGTGGCCATCGAATCGGGGAGGAGCTCGCCGATGAACCGCCAGATCGCGTTGAGCAGCCAGGTGACGATGAGCAGCACGCCGAGCCCCACCGCCCAGAGAAACCCGATGCCCCGGGTGCGGATCATGGCCACGATCCCGGTGACGCTCTCGGCGGGCGCGTCGAAGATGTCGTTCAGATCTCGCTGCATCTCGATGAACAGGCTGGAGCCGGTCCAGAGGAGGAGAATCAGGCCGATGATGGCGGCCGTATTGGCAGAGGCCAGCGCCGATGTGAGCAGCGAGCCGACGAGGTCGGCGACATCGCTGCCGGCGATCGCCTCGATCGACTCCAGAATGGCCGATTGCGCCTCGGCCTGGCTGCCGAGGAACCATCCCAGGATGGCCAGGGCCAGGATCAAGAGCGGCGCCAGGGCGAAGATCGTGCGGTAGGCAATTGCAGCCGCCATCCGCGAGGCGCGATCGCGGCCATACTCCTCCGCCGCCTCGGCGAGTATCGCGGCCGGCCGCTTTGCCCATCCCGGCAGTCGTTCGATGATTCGGTCGATCACCAGCGCAGGGTATCCCGCATACACTCCGCCGAAGTGAGTCACCCCTTCAAGCCGCCCATCGAGACGATGGAGGCGAGAACATCGGAGACCTGGCCGAAAGGGGACTTTGTCTATGAGCCGAAATGGGACGGGTTTCGCTCCATCTCGTGGTCGAGCCCGGAGATCAGGATCGACTCCAGGAACCAGCGCCCACTCCTCCGCTACTTTCCCGAGCTGACAGCGGCAATCGAACAACTGCCGCCTGGAACCGTGGTCGATGGTGAGATCGTGGTGGTGATCGACGGCGTCACCGACTTCGACGCATTGCAACAGAGGATCCATCCGGCCGCGTCCCGGGTCAACATGCTCTCGGAGCAGACGCCTGCCGAGATGGTGGCCTTCGACCTCCTCGCCTACCAGGGAACGGACCTCCGCTCGATACCGTTCTCAGAGCGGCGCGGGCGGCTCGCCGAGCTTGCCCTCACTCTGGCCGATCCCTGGCATCTAACCCCACAGACCGACTCGAGGGAGGTTGCCACCCGCTGGTTCGACGAGTTCGAATCCGCCGGATGTGACGGGATAATCGCCAAGGTGCCGGATCTTGCCTATCAACATGGGAAGCGGGCCATGATCAAGATCAAGCATCGCAGGACAGTCGACTGTGTCGTCGGAGGCTTCCGTGAGCACAAGGATGGGGACAAGATCGGGTCGCTCCTTCTCGGCCTCTACGACGACAAGGGCGCGCTGCACTTCATCGGTCATTGCTCGGGGTTCCCGGATCACGATCGGGTCGAGATATTCGAGCGATTCAAGGAACTGGTCTCCATCGGAAGCTTTGGAGACGAGGCGCGCACGCCGGGCGGCATAAGCAGATGGTCGGCGGACAAAGACCTTTCATGGACGCCGGTTGAGCCGGGGGTGGTGGTCGAGGTGAGCTACGACCAGTTGGAGGGCGATCGATTCCGCCATGCCACCCGGTTCCATCGCTGGCGCCCCGACAAGGACCCCCTGCAGTGCACGACGAGCCAACTGGAGCGCCCCGAGGGCCCAGGTTTCCGTGAGGTGGTGGCGTGAGCGGAATCGCTGTCCTTCGTGTCCGCGGACTGGCTGATCCTTGCCACGCGGCCACAGCCCCGGCCGACCGGCTTCTGTTTGGCCGAGGCAGGGATCTCGCCAACGAGTCCTCACCGTTGCCCCGTGGAGCGCCCACGCTGGTGGTCCGGAGACTCGGGAGAAGGCCGGCCGGCATGTCATGACCGTGCTGACCGTCTCCGACCTGACCCATGATTACGGAGATGTGGTCGCCCTGCGCAACCTCTCCCTCGAAGTGCCATCGGGTGTCACCGGGTTGGTCGGGGCCAACGGCGCCGGCAAGACCACCCTGCTCCGCCTCATGCTCGGCCTGCTCCATCCCGCCTCCGGTTCGATGCAGGTGATGGGTCACGACCCCCAGAGTGAGCCGCTCCTGGTCCGTTCCCGGATCGGCTACATGCCTGAGGGCGATTGCCTGCCCAAGGATCAGACCGCGGCCGACTTCGTCTCCTACTCCGCCCAGTTGGCAGGGATTCCACCAAGTGAGGCGAGAAGACGATCGTCGGAGACCCTCTTTCTGGTCGGTCTCGAAGAGGAGAGATTCCGCTTCCTCGGCGACTTCTCGACGGGAATGCAGCAACGGGTGAAGCTCGCCCAGGCGATCGTCCACGACCCCGACCTCCTTCTCCTCGACGAGCCGGCTTCAGGTCTCGACCCGGAGGGCCGGGCGCAGATGCTCGAGCTCATCAAGCGGCTCTCCACTTTCGACATAAACGTGATCGTCTCCTCCCACGTCCTGACCGACATCGAGCACACCTGTGATTGGGTGGTCATGCTGGACGCGGGCAATCTCCTTCGATCCGGCCCGCTCGAGGGTTTCGCCAAGCTGGGAACAGTGCTGGTAGAGGTGCTCGACCACGCCGACCAGGTGGCGGAGCGGATCAGGGCCCGTGGCATCGAGGTCAGCGTCGACGAGAGGCGCCTGGTCGTCGGGCCGGGCGACGAGAGCATCGAGCGGGTCGTGGTAGTCGCAGCCGCGGAGGCCGGTTCCGGGCTGGTGAGGATGATCCGAGGCTCGGCATCACTCGAGGACTTCTTCCTGCATAGGGAAACGACGACATGACCGACCAGGTTCTCTACGACCGCGGCTACCGGACCTATGACGGGCCACGTCTCGGGCCGCGCGGAGCACGGCGCGCCGTGTTCAAGGACGGGGTGCGACGGGTGCTCGGCCTCGGCCGCAAGGCCCGGCAGAAGATCTTTCCCTGGTCGCTGATCGCGATCGCGGTCATAGCTGCGGCCATCTTCATCGGGATTCATTGGGCAATCGGCAACATCGAGGAGAGCCTCCGCCAGGAGGTGCCGACCTATGGCGGGTTGTTCGACTTCTACTCGGGCATATCCCTCCTCTTCATCGCCCTCGCCGGGCCCCAACTGCTGATCCCCGATCGAACCAAGGGGGTTCTCTCGGTCTACTTCTCCAGACCCCTGACAGTCGACGGCTACCTCACCTCGAAGCTCGGTGCGTTCGCCGCGGTGGTCGGGGCCATCTACATCGTTCCACAGGTGGTCCTCCACCTCGGTCTAGCCCTCATCTCCTCCGACGGCTTCCTTCCCTACCTTGGTGACAACCTCGACATCCTCTGGAAGGTGCCGGTGACTACGGCGGCATTCATCGCACTGCACGGGGCTGTGGTGTTCACCCTCTCCTCCCTGATCGATCGCACCGGGATCGCAGCAGCCGCTTTCCTCGGGATCCTGTTCGCCGGTGGCGCCATCGCCGGCCGGGCAGCAGAGGCCGGGTTCGGTGGTGCCCGTTACATCTCGTTGCTGGCTCTCGACCACCACCCGAGGATCATCAGGGACTACCTGTTCGGCGACACCGTCGGATACGCGCCCGAGATCGCCGGATTCGAAGTCTGGGTGTCGGTGCTGGTCATCGTCGTCCTCGCCGCCGTCGCCACCTGGTTCATCCGGAAGGTGTATCGGAGGCTGGCGTGACCGAGACGATCGTTGTGACCAACCTCTCGAAGTGGTTCGGGCTCAAGGTGGCGGTGAGCGAGGTCACGGTATCCTTCCGTCCCGGTGTCACCGGCCTACTCGGCCCAAATGGAGCCGGTAAGACCACTCTGCTCCGGGTCATAGCCGGGCTGCAACGCCCCTCACAAGGTGAGGTGAGCCTGCTCGGAGTCGACCCCCGCAAGGTGACCGACATCTATCGCAAGATCTCATTGGTCCCAGAGGACGAGGCCGTATACGAGCGTCTCACCGGCCGGCAGTTCATCCAACTGGCGGCGAAGCTGGCCAGGATGGACAGTCCCGGGGATCGAGCACAGCAGGTCCTGGAGACGGTCGGCCTCGTCGATGCCGCCGAACGGGCCTTGGGCGGCTTTTCGAAGGGGATGAGACAAAGGGCGAAGGTGGCTGCCGCCCTCGTGTCCGAGCCCGAGGTTCTGCTCCTCGACGAGCCGCTCAACGGCGCCGACCCGGTGCAGCGCGCTCAACTCATTGCGCTGTTCCAGCAGTTGGGTGCGGCAGGGAAGACCCTGCTCGTGTCGTCGCACGTGCTCACCGAGGTGGAACGGGTCTCCGATCGTGTGGTGGCGATGGTCGACGGTCGGCTGGCCGCGGTCGGGGACGTGGCAACGATCAGGGCTGCGATGACCGACAAACCACGCCGCGTCTACGTCGACGCAGGTGACTCCCGACGCCTCGCGGCCGCCTTGATCACCAGACCCACAGTCCTCGGTGTCCAGATCGCTGGAGACACGGTTCACATCGAGACTTCCGATGCCGGCGAGCTTGCCCGACAACTCCCGGGGATCGCGATCGAGCACTCGATCGACATCTCCAAGGTGGAGCCGGTCGACGAGTCGCTCGAGTCGGTCTTCCGGTATCTGGTGGAAGGCCGTTGATGATCCTCGCCCGGCATCTCTACCGGAGAGTCATGCGGCGCGGCCGGGTCATCGGTCTCATCGCTCTCTCCTCTGTCCCGGGGTTCGTGTTCTGGTTGACCGGGTTCGACGCGGAGAAGGCCGACCTCGCCGAGTTGTTCACCGACATCATGGCGTCGGCCGGATACAGCTACGCCATTGCCGCACTGATCCTGACCACGGCCACGCTGCGAGACGAGCGCGACAGCGGGACGCTGCCCTACCTCTACATGCGCCCGATCGCCCGAGCGAACATGTCAGCGCAATCCATCACCGCCGGGGCGACGGCAGCCCTGGTGATCGGGCTCGGCGGATGGCTGGCCGCGCTGCTCGCTTCGTTGGCGCTCGGCACCGGGATCGCTCTGCCCTTGCCTGCGCTGGCTCTTTTCGCCGCGGCGGGGATCGGGTACGCCGCCATCTTCGTGCCACTGGGATACATGGTTCCGCGGTCGTTGCTGGTCGGGCTGGGCTACATAATCGTTGTCGAGACCATCCTGGCCAATGTCGTCACCGGTCTGGCCCAGATCTCGATCTGGCGCATTGCCCTCTCCATCTATGCGGGTTTGGAGGAGAACTTCGGTCAGGTCGCCACCGAGACGCTGGGTCCGGTCACTCCCGGCGTCGGCGGTGGGGTCCTCAAGATCTGCGCGGTGGTCCTGGCCGGGTTTGCGGCCCTCACCTGGGCACTGAAGAAGCGCGACGCCCTCTAGGCACTGTTCAGTAATCCTCGGTGGGCCGCCGCTGCTTCGAGGGCTGCACCCGGGGCGGCTCGTCCGGCATCTTCGGGTAGTGCGGCGGCCACGGGGCATCACCAAGACCATCCTCCTGGTCCCGCGCCACCCACTCCATCAGTGTGTCGATGCGCCCCGCCGACTCGTCGATCCCATCGGTGATGTCACCTACCGCTTCGTAGCGCTTGGCGAATGAGCCGAGAGGGAAGTCCTCGATGGCGACGTCCGCCAACTCGTCCCACGTGATCGGGGCCGAGACGTAACCGGTAGGTCGGACCACGTATGCCGAGCACACCGACTTGTCCCGGGCGTTCTGGTTGTAATCGATGAAGAC